>CAZLZM010000081.1:0-5929 GCA_964563995.1 uncultured Nitrosopumilales archaeon | reverse complement strand
TTAGTATTTGTTAAGGGGATCAATAAAGATATAGGTTAGTCCACAAAGCAATTTTTTATTATCTCAATCTTATCATTCTTCATAATTTTATAATATATATCAGCATGTTTTGTGAATAAGCCTACCTCGATAACTCCTGCTACACATTTCATTGCATGCTCTAATTCAACAAGTTTATTCTTGTCGTTATTATTATTATAATACTTGCTAATATCAATTGCGGTATCCAGTATTATATTCCCATTCTCTGTTATTACAGGGTAACCCCTATCATTAACCCTTATTATTGGTTTAGCATTGAACATATCAATCAAAGTCTTAATAACGTAGGATCTAGCATATGGCAAAACCTCTATTGGTATAGGTAATGTTAACTTATCAACATACTTGCTCTCATCAGCAAATATAATAACCTTCTTGGATGCATGAATGAGTACCTTCTCTCTAAGTAATGCTCCTCCACCACCCTTTATCATATTTAACCTGTTATCAATCTGGTCAGCACCATCCAATACTATATCTATGCATGGTGAAGACTCTACAATATCGAGTCCAAGGGCTTCAGCCTTGAGCCTTATCTGAAGTGATGTTGGTATGAACCTTAGCGAATCAATGTTTACTGTACTCTTATTACTGTTATCATTACTCTTCTTACCTCTTATTGAATTAACAAGTATATCAAGGATAAGTGCGACTGTTCTACCTGAACCTAAGCCTATAACCATTCCGTCAGTTATTTCTTCTAATAGAGTATTGGAAAGCATACTAAGATTTATGATCATGCAGATCTTACAGAAGAGTACGGTTATTTTAATTTTTAATCAATTATTTCTTTATCTAACTTTGATATCATATCAGCGATCTGCTTCTTTAACTCTTCGATCTCATTAAACTCGTAATCGTTATTATTACTGCTGCTGTTGTTATTATCATTAATTGTATTTATTGGTAGATAATTAAGCTCTTCTTTAGAATTAGTGTTTATATTTCTTTCTTTATCTGAGTCTTCTTTCCTATACTCTTCTTCCTTCTCTTTATTTTTAATATTATAGATGTGGCCTTTTTTAATTTTAGTGACACTCTTATTTTGGCGTACTTTGTTTTTATTCCTTTCCTTTCCTAGATCAAGTATCTTCCTTTCCTGTTCTTCTTCATTATTATTTAGACTACTGTTCTTTTCAAGTTTTGCATATATATCATCTAACCTAGATAACATTTTATTCATTGTGGTGATGAGGGTATAGGTATTTAAGCCTAAATCTTGGTAATGACTAGAATTAGAATATGAACACTTATTATCAGTAGTAATAACAATATTAGTATCGAAAACACTGTTAACTGTTTGATTTCTAATTGTAGTATCATTATTACTACGTTTATTTAATAATAAAATATACTCGTGATCACTTATTCTACCTTGCTCTTTGTACTCGTTAAGCCTACTATCTACCATACGCCTAATTCTATCCTCGATCTTGCTCTTAGCATTATGGCCCATATCTGCATCATCGTAAATACCTTTTGCAAATACCGTTACTGCACATGCTAACCCTGCTGCTATTATAGCCTCTATCATTAGCGCTTAACATCAATGCTTACTTACTTTTATCTATTATCCTTTACTCTTCCTCTCTTTCCCTTCTTTCCTTGCTATTCCATAACATTACTAGTATTACTTCTACTTCCTTAACCTACTATCTGGAAATCCGCAACTTGAACAGCGCTTCTTTCTTACATGGAAAGAGTTATTCCCGCATCTCCTACATCTTACATGCACTCTACCCTTGTTATGCTTCCCCATCGATGGGGTTCCCTTCATCACTCATCACTTTGGTGATATCATAACTACATTATCTCCTCGAACCACTATTGTACCCAACTCTGCTGACTTGCCATCCTCTAATATCTCTTCAGACTTTGATAAGAGGAGGTTCATGTGTTGATCGTAGCCCAGCAGAGTACCTCTGATAACCTTGCCCCCCTTCATCTTTATTAGCACTACACCTCCAAGGCTCTCATCCAATACCTTAACAGCCATATCAACAGACATGCTTATCACTTAACCTTATACTATTGCATATATCAAATTAACTCTTTCTATTTAAATATAGTTCATACATGTTCTCAATAGCATTTATAGCATCTACTATGCCATTTATTATTAGTTTAAGCATCTCTTCTCCATAATTCTTATTGGCCTTGCTAGGATTGCCTACTATACCATTCTCACTTAACCTTGCCATAGACTCTGCTAAAAGAGTGATGTTATTCAACACTATCATAGATAACTTAGCATTGTAATCTTCACTATTCCTATTATGATAAGCTTCTATAGTTATATCCTTTCCCACCACTACCTTATCAGCCTTTACCATGCTAGAATCTATTGCAAGCATAATAGATGTTTCCTTCATCCCAGCATGATCATTGCCATCCACAAATACCCAGTATGGTATACTTGCTAACAATGTATTAGGATATCTTAGGCTCATCTCCTTTATACATGAAAGTATAGCAGGCTCATTGCCATAATGTGCATTCAATATAATTATCCTCTTTACACCATGGTATATAAGGGAAGAGCATATATCCTGTATAATCCTTGCCAGAGATTCTCCACTTATGCTTATATTAAATAATGGTTTATGCTCATATGATATACCATAGTTTATAGGTGGTAATACCAAGGCATTTATCCTCTCTCCTACCCTTAATGCAATATACTCTGCTATAGTAGTATCAGTTGCTAATGGGAGATGCTTACCATGCTGCTCAAGTGAGCCAATAGGTAGTATAGCCTTGATCCTAGGATTAGTGCTTATAGCATCTCTAACATCTTCAGCACTTGCACTTATTAGGTTCATATGTATGATTAATTGTATAGTTATTAAAAACTTGTGACTTAAATGACTAGAGGTCTACTTTTTAAATACGTTAATAAACTATTTATTAGTACCTCCTATCTTTATGAATACTTAAGTATGGGGTCGAGGGGACTTGAACCCCTGACCTACGGGTCGCTGCAGCTCCAGAGCCACATCATCCTTGTGTCAGATGACCCTTTTCCTCTGGAGCCCTTTGCGGTACATTGTGTATACTGTCGCCCTGCCTTGCTAGGCTACGACCCCTAAGAACTATTCTACAATCCTTGAATATTAACCTTCTATTCATACATATTGATGGAATATATGTTGTTCTATCATCTATTATTTACTATTTTTTATCTTCCTTTTCTATGTGCAACCTTCTTATGCCTCTCAAGATGCTCTTTATCGCTGAACTCAAGGTTACAGTATGAACATATGAAAGTGTTCTTGTTCTTTGTATCCTCATTCCTTCTAAATATATTCAAGGATTATGGGTCTCCTGCTATAGATAATAAACCTTTCGATACAGTATTTATTTCCTTAAAGATTATCTATCTAGATATAACGTTATGATGCTCTCAAAGAAGATAACATTGATAAGTATAATAGTTGCAGTTATAGTAATTACCTTATTTGCTTTACAAGTAATCTCATCATCCAGCACTGTTGTACCAACAACTAAAATGAGTATACAATTCATAAAAGAGGATGTAAGGAGGATAGGCTTTGGTGTAGTTGAGAGAGTAGCAGCAGAGAAGCGTGAGAGTATAATAATAAATGATAATGGTAAAGGCTTTTATACAATGCAACAAGGCTCCAATATTATACAGAAGGAGTTTACTGTAGATGATGATACGCTGAAGAGGTTAAGATCCCTTATAAGTGATTATGGTTTACTCTCAGTAAATATAAATAAGGAGTCTATAGATGATGAGAATGAGTTCTTACGTTATACACTAAGTATCACTGTAGATGGCAATAGTAAGATACTACGCTGGGTAGAGAGGCTTAATGTAGATGAGATGAGGCCTACAGATGTTCCACCATTACTTATAAGGGTAAGGGATGTATTGCTAAGCATCATGTCTGAGCAAGGTTAACTAAACTAAATATATATTATAGTACGCATAAGCATAGAATATATGATATCGCTAGTATCCACAGAGATAAATGCAAAGGGTATTAGGGTTGATACTCTAAACAATCTAACTATAACTAAAGGCACAACCCTACTCAAGCGTGGTTTCGCCCATATGCAGAAGCATGGTGTTATAATGGATGTTACCAGTGTAGAGCAAGCACAGATAGCAGAGGATGCTGGTGCAGTAGCTGTTATGGTATTAGATAAACTTCCTTACGATGTAAGGAAGGCTGGTGGTGTTGCTAGAACAGCAAGTATAAAAGTGATAGAAGAGATAAGGGATCATATAACCATACCTATAATGGCTAAGTGTAGGATAGGGCATATAGAGGAGGCTAGAGTACTAGAGGCTGTTGGTGTAGATATGATAGATGAGTCTGAAGTGCTTACACCAGCAGATGAAGAGAGGCATATATGGAAGTGGGACTTCACTGTTCCATTTGTTAATGGCGCAAGGAACTTGGGCGAAGCATTAAGGAGAATAGAGGAGGGTGCATCTATGATAAGAACAAAAGGTGAACCTGGCACTGGGAATGTTGCAGAGGCCGTTAAGCATATAAGGATTTTAAACAATGAGATAAGAAGGATAAAGAGCGTTTATGAGGCTAAAGATATGCAGGAGTTGGTAAAGATTGCTAGAGAGCTAAGGGTATCTTATGTATACGTTGAGGAGACAGCAAGGCTTGGTAGGCTACCAGTGGTTAACTTTGCTGCTGGAGGTATAACAACACCAGCAGATGCTGCGCTGCTAATGAGGTTAGGGTGTGATGGTGTATTCGTAGGCTCTGGTATATTCAAATCACAAGATCCATTGGAGAGAGCTAGAGCAATAGTCATTGCTACAACATACTGGGATGATCCAAAGACAGTGCTAGAGGCTCAGAGGATGATAGATGAGAGCAAGTCTATGCTTGGAATGGATATTAAGACTCTTGAGTTAAGGATGCAGGAGAGGGGTAGTGAGGCTTGATGAGTAATAAGAGCATTAACAATAACAACAGCAGGAGGCAAGTAAGCATAGGAGTACTTGCATTACAGGGTGATATAGAGGAGAATATTAGTGCTACAACTCAAGCATTAAAGTCGCTTAACATTGAGGGTGATGTGGTGCAAGTCAAGTACCCAGAGCAGGTATCAAACATAGATGGTATAATTATACCAGGTGGAGAGAGCACAGTTATAGGTACCCTAGCAGCATTGAATGGCTCGCTCAAGGTATTAAGGGATAGGATAAGTGAAGGTATGCCAGCATTAGGCATCTGTGCTGGTATGATAGTATTGGCAAAGAGAGCATACGATAGAGTTGTAGGAGAGACTAGACAGAAGTTACTTAACCTACTAGATATAACTGTAGAGCGCAATGCATTTGGTAGGCAGATGGACTCCTTTGAGGCTTACCTTAACATACCATTGCTTGGAGAGCAGCCATTCAAAGGAGTATTCATAAGGGCTCCAGTTATAAAGGATCATGCCAGTAATGTTGAGGTATTAGCAAGGCTTAACGATAAAGTAGTTGCTGTAAAGCAGGGTAATATTATAGGCACATCGTTCCATCCAGAGCTTGCTGCTGATACCAGGTTGCATACACACTTTCTTAACATGGTTATCAATTATATACAGCACTAATTAATATTTGATAAGATTCCCTGTATTACAGAATCCTTGAATAATCATCTAACTGCTTTTTATTTTATTTTATAAAAGAACGAAAACCTTGCCTTTTAAGGCGGGATGATACTATACAAATAAACTTAAATACCGTATAAGTAATAATAATAATAAAATAATAATGCAAGTATTAAACTACAAGTACAGACTATATCCTAATAAATTGTATAAAGAAAGGTTAGAGTCTAACCTAGAAGCATGTAGATTTCTATATAATCACTTAATAGAAGAAGGATATTATAGTGAGTATGAG
>CAZLZM010000080.1:0-5944 GCA_964563995.1 uncultured Nitrosopumilales archaeon | reverse complement strand
ATAGTTACTATCATACTATAAACTTTATAGTTTAAATACTATATAATGTATAGTGTTATAAGAGGTGAAAGATATGTGTAACTGCTGTGGTATGAGCGATGATGAGAAGAAGGAATGGGAAGAGGCTTTAGCTAAGAAAGGAGGAGGAGAGGAGGAAAGTGAAGTAGAGGTTATGCCTAAAATAAAGAACAAAGGGTTAAGAGGTTTGTTCAAGTGCTAAACCAAAAATGATGATTTAGGCGATGGTAATGAAGAACTATAACCTCATTATTTTTGGTAATGGTGCTGCTGCATTCGCTGCTGCTATAAAGGCAACAGAGCTTACTGAAGGCAAGGCATCGATATTAATGGTTGGAAAGGGTCCACTTGGTGGTACATGTGTTAATGTAGGTTGTATACCATCAAAGTATCTACTTGAGTTATCGAATAGATACTTCTACCCATTGAACTCAAAGATACCAGGTATAGTGTTCAATCATGCTAACCTTGACTTCTCTAAGGTTATGGAGTCTGTGAGGAGACTTATTAGTACTTTAAGGGAGGAGAAGTACAATCTTACAATAGAAAAGTATGATAATGTAGAAGTGATAGATGGTAAGGCATACTTCACATCTCCAAGCACTGTTATAGTAGAAAGCAGTAATGGTAATAATAGTAATAATGGCAAGTTTGAGGCAAGAGCAGACTATTTCTTGATAGCAACAGGTTCTAGACCATCCATACCTCCAATAGATGGATTAAATAGGATAGGTTATCTTACAAGTGATACGATATGGCAACTAAATAAACTACCAGACGATCTTATAGTGATTGGTGGAGGTTCAATAGGCTTAGAGATAGGGCAGGCGTTAAGACACTTTGGGAGTGATGTAAAGATAGTAGAGGCATTACCAAGGATTGCTTATCAGGCTGAGCCTGAATTATCAAGAGCATTGCAGCATATACTAGAGCAAGAAGGAATAAGATTCTATCTGCGCTCAAGGGTTTCTAAGGTTAGCAAAGATAACTCAAAGATAAAGGTTGAGGTTATCAGTAAGGAAGGTCTAAAGGTTATAGAAGGCGACTCTTTGCTTATAGCAGCTGGCAGAAAGCCTAATACTGATTCTCTAGGCTTAGAGAGGGCAGCTATAGAGTTGGATACTAAAGGTGCAATAAAGGTTAATGCTAGTATGATGACAAGCAATCCTAAGGTTTATGCTGCTGGTGATGTTGTATCAAAGAGCCTAATGCTAGAGACACTTGCAGCTAGGGAAGGTGTTATAGCAGCAATGAATATGTTCAGTAATGGTAAAGTAAAGTTTACCATAGATTACCTTGAAACACCCTGGGCTATATTTACATATCCTAACCTTGCTGGTGTAGGCATGAGTGAAGAGGAGGTTATGAGCAAGTATGGAGCATGCTCATGTAGAGTAGTAGAGCTTAAGCAGGTACCTAAGGCTAGGATACTTATGCATGAGTACGGTTTAGCAAAGATGGTGATTAGGCCAGAAGATGGTAGGATACTTGGCATGCAGGTATTGGCACCATCTGCTGCAGAGTTTATAACTGAAATGGCTATAGCAATAAAGTATAAGATGAGATATGATGAGCTTATAGATATAGTACATGTATTCCCAACCATAAGCGAGGTATTAAAGATAAATGCTCAAGCATTCATTAGAGATGTAAATGTAATGAGCTGTTGTGTTGAGTAAAAAGATTTTTCTTATTTAGGCTCTGTAGAAACCATCAACATTTGAATGATTACTATCAATAAGATAATACTTAACCTATATGCATTATATGCTATTATCTTGAATGCTAATTCTCTATTCTCTGCTACTACTCTTTTGCTCCTAACATTATCATCGAATATCCTCTTGATAACAGATATAACAGCTTCTACTTTATTCCTCATAATATATCTTCTTATATTTATCCCGGCTCTGTTAACTTAACCACCAGCTAGCAGTAGAAACCTACTCAAATCTATCTAACTAAGATATGATATGAATAAATAGTCTACATTTTGTAATATGCTCTCTAGTTGGGAGAACAACAAGCAGAACTCATACCATTTAACACTGTGTAGATTAAGACACAACACCATCTAATAACCATAACATACATACCTGTAACCACAACCACCATTGCACTTCCTCTTGTTGACCTTTATTGGAGGTAATCTCTCCTCCATTATAATATTATTTATCCTGCTTATAATCCTCTTTACATGTCGCTTCATTCCATCGGTTATCTTGATTCTAACTACGATATCATTATAATGAATATAACCCTCGTTACTGACCCTCTTCAGTGAATCTTCAAGCAGCAATGCATAAAATGCAATCTGATATATATGATCACTATATGCTCTTCCATTATTAGATCTCATACTCTTGTATTCAACAGGTATCAACCTTCCATATCTATCTTCTAGTACACAGTCTATTATAGCAGTTGCCATTAATCTCTGAGATACCACTTTATAGTTAGGATGCTTAGGTAAACCATACTCCTGTACAGTTGTAGATGATGAAGGATCACATATCTCCATATCTTTATATGCTCTGATGCCCTTCCGTCTCATCTCGTTTCTCTCTTCAGTCTTATGCTCAAGTTTTGCATTGAACTGCTGGCTCATAAGCATAGGTTCTATATGCATTACCCTGTTAAAGTAAACTACTCTCTCACAGAATATGAAGTTCTTCACATCTGAGCCAGTAACATAAAGATGATCATCATGATCATCAGATGACACTTACATCACCATCTTCATGCTTATGCTGACTAGTTTTACTGGTTACACCACTTACATTATCCATCATGTCACATATATATCTTATACCACCACGACCACCTCTATCTATTGTTAGACCCTTCGAATAGCATGAATCACACAATGGATATACTAGTATACTTCTCCTATCATCTTTCATCCCATTGTTCTTATCACCATTAACATCCCCACCGTAATCACTAAAGAGAATATCTCTCAGATCTATAATGAGTGAATTCAGCTTAAATCTGGGAAGATCTCCAAGGAAGCTGCTGTATTGGATCCTTTTCATACCATAATCTAGTAGTCTCTTAGCTATGGCATTCCTTATATTATCATCAGTTATATCATAGATTATTAGGTATCTCAACTTATCACCTTCATGCTATGAATGGCTTATACTCAGGTATCTCACCTCTAAGGAACCTAGCTACATTCCTTGCCTGTTCAACTATCCAATCGTCTATGCTGAGCATACTCACCTTCTCCTCTAAACGTTCTTTGAGCGCAGCTATAACCTTCTGTAGCGTGCTCTTACTAAGCTTTGTACCATCATTCGTATCAAGTATCTCATCCCTCTTAAGTTCCTTAAGTCTCAACATCTTGAGTAATGTTACATCTACAACTGGCTGCCTGAACTCCTCTATGAGATCTAATGCTAGAGACTCTCTACCAGATCTGTCTTCATGTAGGAATCCTGCATGGATATCAAGTCCAGAGATTATTATTGCATTGATCACCCTAGTTAATAGGAAACCATATCCATAGTTAAGGAGCATATTCACAGGATCCCTAGCATTCCTATGCTCCCTCTTGATGAACATAAAACCATCTGGTAGCAATAGAGCAAAACCCTTCCAGTAGTTCTCCCTTGCAGCTATGGCCTCTAGTGTCATGATCTTTGCTCTAGCATCTTGCTCACCGTACTCTAACATAAGCAAGGTTTCTGTAAGTTTAGATATGTTATCAGCATATCTTCTTATCTCTGATGCGTTATCTCGCTCATAACTAGCCTTCAAGCGCAGAAGTCTCTCCTGATTCTTCATCTTTCCATAGATGAACGCTTTAGCAAGCTCAAACCCACGTTTATCGTTCTTAGCAGAATACTGTGCTCTCTTTGTAAGTATTGTTCCTGTTGCGATGATAGGAGATATAATACTATAAGGTCTACCAGAACTATTCATGAGGAATATAGGGATCCTGTTCTTCATTGCAAGCATTATCGCACTTGTTGTTATGCTTATGGCCTTACCGTAGAGGAGGATCTCTGATATATCAAGGGCTGGTAGTATCTGTTTACCTTCCTTACTGATTATCACGAACCTACTGCCGGTAGAGCCTACCTTAACCCCATACGACCTTATCGAGATTATCTTTCTCATAACGATATATTTGTTGACTGGTAGATAACATTTTACATGTATCCCTGTATTAAATAAATTCGATTCTTACTGTTACAGTCTTTATTTTATTAATAGTATAACAGCATATTCTTTATAATTTAGTGGCAATAACTATAATTCCAATTAGGTCAACAGTACTGATGATGGGCTCTCCCTTATAATCACCTGTTCTTCACTGCTTATGAAGTTTGGGTGTAATAGCACTCTGAAGTTAACACCCATATTCAATACAGAGAACACTCCATCTTAGTTAGCATTTCGCCCTAGCCTTTTATCTTCAGCCTCTTTTCATCATAATCCCTAAACTCCCTTAACCCTCTCTTTCCTGAACCAGATATCCTTACGCTCTTACCATTCTTGACGTGTACAACATATTTGTGATGTATTTACCCTTTACTCAACATTCTGCTACTCAAGGCTATGGATATAAGTATTAACTACAGACCATACTCTTCTATTCTATAATTACATGCTTCACTTATAGTGAATGCTCATATCAATGATGCTTATGATCTTTGATACAGAAGGCGTGCTCTATGGTAGAGTACCTACATATGTTAGCTAGACCTGTAGGCAAAGAAAGGAGTTAGATATCATGCTCAAAGGTATAAAGGACGAGATACCATAGAAAGAGCGTCTGCTGAGGAATATAGATACATTAAGAGACAGAGCACTAGAAGGTTCTGGAAGTAATAAAGACAATATACATCATGAGGTGTACAAAGTAGACATACTATTAAATGAAGCGTATGGACTGGGGTTGTTGCCTAATTCATTTTAGCATACGATCTACATATTTTCATAACGTATTTTGATCTGAAGGGGTATGTGCCATTCATATCCAACCATAACAGACGTAATGGATACTGGAAGTACTACCATCTGGCACATACCCTAGAGAAGGATACTATTGTTAGCAATATAGTCTCTGCAAGAAAACCCACCTCCATATCCAAGAAAGAAGAGTAATAGAGGAAGTAGGAAGCCAGTTCATTCATGGGAGAAGATGGTATGCATATGTATACTTATGGTAATATTTAATAACATATAGACAGATGCAGAATGAGTTCATCATTAAACTATGGAATGAACCATATCCAGACCATTCATTCATTCATTCATTCATTCATGGATAGCAAAGACATTAAGAGGATACCATTACAATATAGAAGATATTTTACATAATACAGCAATTATGTGCATAAACGAATCTGGATGGAATAAGAAAGGGATTATTGCTACAGATAGTAGTGGTGTTGAGACAGATAGATATGATAAGAAGATAAAACCAATTAAGCATAAGAAGAGATTTTGAGAATAAGTATGAGGAGGTTCTTAAGGCATATCATAGCTATATGATCATATGATAATACTTAAAGATAGCAAGTAAATATACATATTCACCTGTATTAAGAAGAATGCTGAAGAGTGTTAAGAGAGGTATTTGATCTTGATGGTTCAACTATGAATGCAGATAGTGCATATGATGGAGAAGAGAATTATAAGATTGTATAATGAATATACATCCTAACATAAAGCAGAGAAGATCTTCTTCTACTAATAATAAGATACTTTATAGGAAGCATCAAAGGAGTTTGATGAAGATATTTATCACTATAGAGGATTGATAGAGGGTATATTTGGTGTAGAAGAGAGAGCAAATCATTAAACATTGCAGATACCTCATCAAACAGAATCAGAGAAGGTTTGGTATAATCAAAGCAATAGGATGTAATCTACAAGTATTAAATAGGCTACAATGTGCCAAAATACTTGCTGT
>CAZLZM010000079.1:0-5979 GCA_964563995.1 uncultured Nitrosopumilales archaeon | reverse complement strand
CAGTCCAGTGAGTTAATAGATTAACTATAAATATCTTCATTATTTATTTAATTAATTAAATATTTAAAATATAAATTGATTATTAAATTAAGGAGTGGTATTAACTATTACTGCCTCACGTGAGCCCTGTTCGTATCTAACGGTTACTTTGGAGCCTTCGGATACAGTGCAGTTCTTAACCTCCTTTGCTGACAGCGCTGTATCCTTTGTATCAACTATACATGTGTCACCGATCCTATGTGTTACAAGGACTTCTTCAGTTATTGTAGGCTTTATAACACCTGTAGGAGATAATCCTATCCAGATACCAAGTATAGCTGCTGCTAAAGCCCCTATGAATAGAACCATTGTCCTATAACTAGCCTCTACCATTGATTATTATTTGATACTTGCCATATAAAAATCAATCACATTAAATATCTTGCTATATATTCCAGAATTCGAATTATGAAATAAATCTTTATAATGCCTAATAGATAATCTAATGAACATGCAACTAAGGCTTAAGCACAAGGCTAGTACGGAGCAGTTAAGGGAGATACAATATTACTTTGACTCATTACCTATAGAACATATAATAGCAGGGCTAAGGTTTGCTTATAATAGATACAATGCAGAGAGGCAAGGCTCACTAGTAGTCGGTAGGAGGAGCAAGGTTAAGCAAGAGGTTGCTATGCTAACTAAGGAACAGGCATTATGGAGACTTGAGCATTGGAAGCAGATGGTTAAGGTGTATAGGGATAAGGGTTATAGTTATCCTACCATTCATAGGATAAAACATGCCTTATTTGCTATAGTTAATGATGATAAAAGTAATAAATAAATTAATAAAATTAGTAAATGAGATAATTTCATCCAGTAAAATAAACTGCTGTTAATATAGTAGCTCCTCAACCCTGTTTTGAGATGTACTTTTGCTATTGTTACTATTAACTCTTATACTCTTATTCTCTCCTTGCTTCTCTTGAGCATACTCGCTTGATAACTTTATCTCAGGTAGCTCCATCTCAAAGGATCCTTGCTGTGGTAGATCAGGAAGCCTTGCTCTTATGCTATCCTCAACTATGCTTGTAGCCTCCTCAAGTATTGCTTGGGCATCACTACTTAATGCATTATTTGCTAGCAATGCTGAAGGAGTTATGTTGACTTGGGTTGTATCGATCATTATACTTGAGAATACATCATACATATCCTGCATCTTACCATCGAACTCTGGCATTATCTTACTTATATCTTGCCTTATACCCTTAACTATGCTCATTGCTGGGCTTAATGTAACTACTATATCGCCAAGGTCACTTATAGTGCTTAACCTTAACTGTATCTGTTCCAATGCAAGCTTTACATGGCTAATCATCCTGCTTACCTTTCTTACATGGGCAAGCTCGTTTGAGAGTATTGAAGCATACTGTATATCACGCTCTTGTAACGCTTGGGTAACCTTAGCAAATAATGCTCTATCCTTTTCATACAATTTCTTCTGTATAGTATCTAACTTTGTTATCTGTAACTGCATGAGCCTCCTAGCCTCATCCAACTTTGGCTTTATAGATATACTATTCCTTGAAATACTACCATCGTTATAATTGCTAATAGCATTATTACCATCACCATCATCTTTACTAAATCCTTTAATCCATCTGAATGGCACGTTAAGATTACACATGAACGTTTTTTAATTATGATGTTAATAGTAATTAATCATATTAGAGCAAGATCTTTGCCAACATGTCTAAATATCTCTAAAGCATGTTCTATATCCTCTCTAGTATGAAGTGCAGTTAAGGTTACCCTTATCCTTGCCTTACCCTTTGCTACAGTAGGATACCTTATAGCCTGAGTAAACACACCATGTTCTAGAAGAGAGTTAGTAAACTCTAATGCTCTCTTCTCATCCCCTACTATAACTGGGATTATATGGGTATTGCTTTGCGTATTAAAGCCCATGCTAAGCAGTCTCTCTCTGAAGAGTTTAACATTTGCAAATAACCTACTCTGCATAATCCCCTGCTTTACTACACTTAATGCTCTTAGTGCAGCAACAGCAAAGATGGATGGTAAAGCTGATGTATATATAAATGATCTTGCCTTATTAACTAAGTAATCTATAATACACTCGTTGCTTACAGTGTAACCACCAAAGCATCCCAACCCTTTGCTTAAACTACTGGTTATAACATCAACACTATCTTCAACATTAAGATACTCTGCTATCCCTCTATAGTTGCTACCATATATGAAATCACCATGGGCATCATCAACTACAAGCATTGCATTATGCTCTCTACTTAATGAGCTTATCTCATCCAGCATAGCAATATCACCATCCATACTGAATACACCCTCTGTTACTATTACTTTAATCTTGCTGCTCTTATCTTTATCTTCATTAAGTATATGTTTAAGTTCATCAATACTATTATGCTTGAATACCTTTACTCTTGCCTTACCTAATCTACATGCATCTATTATACTTGCATGGTTAAGCTCATCACTATACACTATAGTATTCTCATCAAACAGAGATGCTAATGCAAGATTTGCCATGTACCCATTAGCATACAGTAATGCTTTATCCTTGCGTTTATGCAATGCTAGTTCATACTCTAACTCATTAAGCAATGGATCGTTACCTGCCATAAGTCTTGAACTACATTGGGAGATACTAAATGTATTATTCAAGTAAGTAAGCATAGACTCTCTAACCTCTTTACTACATGATAAGCCTAGATAATCGTTAGAGCATAGCAGTATAACCTCCTTACCATCAACTATAGCCTTGCTAGAGTTTATAACCTTAACATCTCTAAGTCTTCTGTATAGATTATTTGCCTTTAATGCTCTTAATATACTTGTGTAATACTCATTCATAAGATAAGTCATAAAAACAAATAATCATAAATTTTTATCTTATCATACCCGTAATCCAAGGCTCCTTATCATGGCAAGATCCTCATCTGCAGTATTACCCCCAACGGTCAAGTAACCATTGGTTATTATTCCATTAGCTCCAGCAAGTAATGCCTTCCCCTGATGCTCTTTCAGATGCAGCTCTCTCCCTCCAGCTAATTTTATTATACATCTAGGCATTATGAACCTGAATACTGCTATAGTCTTTAGTATCTCTATAGGTTCAAGAGCCTTTACACTGTTATACAATGGTGTACCTTCTCTAGCAATGAGAATATTCAATGGGAACTCCTCTGGCTCTAACATGCTAGCCTCAAATGCAAGCTCTAACCTTTGCTTAATACTCTCACCCATACCTATTATACCCCCAGAGCATAGCTCTAACCCATGCTCCTTTGCTATCCTAGCTGTTCTAAACCTATCATACCATGTATGAGTTGTGCATATGTTAGCAAAGAACGAACTACTAGTCTCTAGATTATGGTTGTACCTCTTTACTCCTAGATCTTTAAGCCTCTCTGCCCTCTTTCCATTAAGGAAGCCCAAGGAGCAGTTAACATCTATACCAACCTTATCATGTATTGCCTTAACTGTATCACATATATGCTCAAACTCCTCTTCTCTAGGTTCCCTCCATGCACATACTATACAGAAGCTCTTTGCGCCAGAGAGCTTTGCCTTCTCTGCTCTATCAACTATAGTATCCTTGCTAAGCAATTGGTACTTGCTTATATTAGTCTTATACCATGCTGATTGTGCACAGAAAGCACAGTTCTCTGAGCAATTACCAGATTTAGCATTTATTAAAGATTCTACATCTACCCTATCCCCATTGAACTCTTTACGTATCGTATTTGCAGCATCCAATAGCAAGGGTATATGCTCTTGCTCTAACCGCATTAATTGCATTGCTTCATTTATGCTTATCCTCTTGCCAGATAACACTTTGCTCATGCATATATCTATTAACTCTTTACTAAGCATTACAATCAATGAAATAGTAACCATTAAATAAAATTTTGGTTAACATTTGCTAGATTGTACTAGCATATATTAATGGAGAGCCTTATTTTATCTCATTCAATCGTTTCCATTTCTTATATTATATTAGTATTCCATACCAGCTTCTATTAGAAATAAACTATTTTAATTATTAATAAATAAATTTATTTGATATCATCAGTATTTATCAATGCGTTAGCAAGCTCATATATCTTTGTCCTCCAATCCTTAGCCTTAACAACACCGCTTGCAACTAAGACACCCTTAGAACCCAACTTAAATGCAGTAGTAACATCACTTGCATCAACTATACCAGCACCGCATATCACTCTAGTATTAATGCTATAATTGTTATTACTACTAACAGTAGCATTAAGAGCCTCAACTGCCTTAACTATAACCTCTGGCTTACTCTTGCTTACAGCATTACCAGTGCCTATAAGCTCTGGTGGTTCTATAGCGATATAATCTGGATTTAGCAATGCTAATGTTTTAACCTCTTCTGGGGTATTGGCACATACTATTGAGAGCATATTTAAACTCCTTAGCCTATTGAGTATACTCTTTATTGTATTGAAATCAAGCCTATGCTCACTATGGTTAACTAAGGAGCCTCTTATATTGAATGATCTTAGCATCTCTGCAGTTACATAGCCAGTTGTGTTACCCTCATTAGCATCATCAACATGCTGTGCAATAACTGTAATCTTATCAACACATGCTGATACTAATGCTAATGCTGGAGTAGGAGGGGCTATTGCTATGTTATTCTCTAAGCATAGCTCTCTAGCAACATCCTCTATTTGTCTAGCAAGGGCTAGGCATCTCTCCCCTTGAATCTCAGCATAGTTCTTATAGTTAATTATCAGGATTGGCTCTTGCAATCTGCTCCTCTTCCTTTGCTAATACCTTTACCTTCTCTTTAAATTTACTATTTAACTTCTTCATCCTTGCTTCATAGCCCTTGTTGTACTCCAACTCCTCTGGCACTAGTGTTGCTGGATGAACAAATCCCTGAGCTCTTATGGCTATTGCTCTCTCAACAGCAATGCTCCTTATATAATCCCAATCAGGAGTGCTGAACCCATCAAAAGGCTCTGTTAGTACACCATTATGCATACTGAATATGGCTGCACTAACTATAGGTATGCTATAGTTAACACTTGCTGGTGTATTCAACTTAACTGGCATGAGGGGAAGGTGATGGCTACCTCTTGTATTACCTGCTACAAAATGAGGGTTACTGAATGCACTACATACCTCTTCGGTTGCAGCAAATGACTTCTGAGTTCTAACTATTGCTATAGGATCATCCTTGCCTACATATGTTCCTGCTATGTTATGTAATCTATCAGTACTAGCACTAACTATAGGTTCTCCTTTCTTACTCCATATGCTCTCAACTACATACCTAGCAGGGTACATCAATGCTGCTTCTAACTCTGGCTTATCACTCCACAATTCCAACTCAGCAACCTTACCTGTCATAACATCCATAACATTGAATATCACACCTTCAGCAAGATCTGGATTTATTATTATACCAGTATTGCTCAGGCTATCAACAAATATCTTATATAATGGTAGATTGAATGCTCCAGGCTCAGTCTTATCTGCAGCAAAGAGCACAAATGCCTCATTTGGTCTCTCTTCAAACTCCATTTCTGCTACCCCTGGACCCATACCTTTAACATTTCCAGAGAATGCATCCTTAAGTAAATCCTGACCAGCGCCATACAAGCCTTGAGATTTTGCTACCTCTGTACCCTCCTTGAAAGCATTCCATGCAAGTTTATGTATCTTTGTATTATTCACTCCATGAGTATGGCTCATCAGTATATGGATATCATCACCAGTATAACCTATGTAACAGTCTATGAATAGCTTGCCCTTCTCAGCAAGAACTATCTCCTCGACCTTCTTGAGTAATGCATTGCTAGGCTTGGTATGTCCTCCTACTGCGCCTATATCAGCCTTTATAGCAGTTAGTGTAACCTTCATAGCATATGCTTATCTATGCTTACTAAAATGTTTTGCTAACTAACTCCTAGCCTTATATTAAGCCTT
>CAZLZM010000078.1:0-6041 GCA_964563995.1 uncultured Nitrosopumilales archaeon | reverse complement strand
CTAGAACTCAATGAGCATCAAGAAGGATCTCCATCCTAAAGGATTGAGGATGTTGATCTATACATTATTACATCATTATCGTTATTCCTTTACCTCTTCCTCTTTAAGACATCCTTTACAGCATTAACTATGTTCTTTGCTGTGAGCCCATACTTTGCTAACAATTCTTCATGCTCACCAGACTCACCAAATACATCCATAACCCCTACCCTCTTCATAATACAAGGATAGTTCTCTACTATAACCTCAGCAACTGCAGAGCCTAAACCACCTAGTATGTTATGCTCCTCAACTGTTACTATAGCATATGTATCTTTAGATGCCTTAACTATAGCATCTGCATCTATCGGTTTTATTGAGTACATATCTATAACTCTACACTCTATACCCTCATGGGCAAGAGTATCTGCAGCATTCAAAGCCTCAGGTACCATTATACCACATGCTATTATTGTGGCATCGTTACCATCCCTTAGTGTAGTGCTAGAGCCTACGCTAAGATTGGTACTTCTATTGCTATCATATACTATTGGGGACTTTGGTCTAGCTAAACGCATGTAGAATGGTCCATCATGTTCTGCAATAACATACACTAACCTTCTAGTAGATATTTCATCTGCAGGAACTACTACATGCATATTAGGTATTGCACGCATAATAGCAATATCCTCTATCTGTTGATGGGAGGCTCCATCGGGACCAACACTTATCCCAGCATGGGATGCTACAATCTTAACGTTAAGGTTAGGATATGCAATAGCATTCCTTATCTGATCAACGCACTTGCCTGGTATGAATGCAGCATATGTGCTCACAAAAGCTATCTTACCTGCCAATGCTAATCCAGCTGCGATAGACACAGCATTTGACTCAGCTATACCTATATTAAAGAACCTCTCAGGGAATCTATTACCGAATAATGATGTCTTGAGTGACTGGGTTGTATCAGCACCCACAACTACAACATTCTTATTCATGCTCCCCAGCTCTGCTAATGCCTCACCGTAACCAGTACGCATATCACCCATAACCTTTGCTTTTATATCCATGCTACTACTCATAGCTATCTATAACCCCTTTGTTTGCATTCTCTCTAAGTATCTTTATAGCATATGAGATATCATCATTGTTATATATACTGTTACCAGCAACTATTATCCTTGCACCTGCCCTTACAACATAGTAAACGTTACTGTGATCTATACCTCCATCAGCCTCTATGAGCGTATGCAGGTTGTTAGCCTTTATGATATTATTGTATATATTACTCATCTTTGGTAATATGTTAGAGATGAACCTTTGACCAGAGAAACCTGGGTATACAGACATTACATTTATCACATCTATAACATCGTTCTTCATATGCTCTAACAGCCATGGTGGTATGCTAGTATCTGGGTTCAACGCTACTCCAACCTTAATATAAGATCTCTTTAATATGTTTACTATATCTCTGAATATGCTATCGTTGCATACCTCAACATGGATAGTTATTATATTGCATCCAGCATTTATGAATCTCTCAACATACCTTAAAGGCTCCGATATCATGAGATGCGCATCAAAATCCAATGTAGTACACTTTCTTAATGCCTTGATTGTATCAGCCCCAAATGTTATATTTGGTGCAAAGTGACCATCTATGACATCTAGATGTATCATATCAGCCTTACCTTCCTCTGCCCTCTTAACCTCATAGCATAAGTTAGATAGATCTGCAGCAAGTATGGATGGAGCTATGATAACCTTGCTGTTATTAACCTTTAACAGATCTCTCCCCTTACCGTTGTTCTCTCTTACTATACTCATAAGCCTAACTCCTCTATTATCTTCTTAGCCAACTCCTTCTTTGGAGCTTGTCCATGCCACTGTGGTGCCCACTCCATTATAGGCACCCCTTTACCCTTGGTTGTATGTGCTATTATAACTGTAGGTTTATTTATAGTACTCTCAGCCTTATCGTATGCATCTATTATCTGCTCAAAGTCGTAACCATCTATCTGTATAACATTCCAGTTGAATGCATGCCACTTTGCTGCTAAAGGCTCTAAAGGCATTATATTCTCTGTTAAACCATCTTGCTGTATACCATTTCTATCAACTATAGCTGTCAAGTTATCAAGCCTATACTTTACTGCGCTCATTGCAGCTTCCCATACCTGCCCTTCTTGTAACTCACCATCGCCTAAGAGCACATACGTTCTATAACTTTTCTTATCCAACTTTGCTGCCAATGCTATACCTACTGCTACAGATAGTCCAATACCCTCTGATCCACCACAGTAGTCAACACCAGGGGTTCTGAAATCTGGATGTCCTTGTAGCATACTACCTAACTTCCTTAGCCTCTTAAGCTCATCTATAGCAAAGTAGCCTGCTTGTGCTAGGACAGAGTATAGTAGTGGTGCTGCATGCCCCTTTGAGAGTATGAATCTATCCCTATCCTCCCATTTAGGGTTCTTTGGATCATGTCTCATCTTGTAGAAGTATAATGCTACAACTAGCTCAACGGCTGATAGTGAGCCACCAGGATGTCCTGATCCAGCCTCTGCTACAGATTCTATTATAAGTCTCCTAGTCTTCTTTGCTATCTCGTTAAGTCTTAATATATCTTGCATATCCAACTTGTGCTTCAAGCCTTTACCTCGATTATCATTATCCATGTATATACTCCTCTTTACATTACATTCCTCTATTTATATAATGGTATCTGTGATATACTCTCTACTATATCCTTGTTGTATAATGCTTTCTCTATATCATTAATAGATACAACCATGGTCTCAGGCTTAATAGTTGCATACGAGGTTATAAGGTTACTTAGAACTGATGCTTCAACAATATCTGCTCTAGATGCTAGAGCCAATGCAAACAATGCAAGAGAAGCATCCCTTATACCTATAGCACTCATATACTCTCTTGGTGCAAAGAATGGTATATTTATCATATTATTATCTTTGAATATAGTAAGTCCTCTGCTCCTACTTAAAAGCAATGCCTTACAGTTAAGCCTTGAGAGTAGGTGAATTCCTAGATTATGTAGGCTAGATTCATTCATTATACTAATACCAGTAGAGATTGTAGCCTCTACTAGAGTAGATTTGATGTAATCAAAGTCTATAAAATCAAGGTAATGCTTTACCTTTGGTTGCCCTATAATTATTATACCCTTATTCCTTGCAAACATAACTATATTCTTTAATAGTAGAGGGGTTACACCACCTTTATCGTAATCTGATACACATACGCAATCTACAGCACTATTATTTAAGACATTCTCTATCATAGAGATAAGTCTAATGGTGATTGATCTATCTAAATCATCGGTAACCTCCCTATCTACCCTGAAGTATATGGTACCTGCTGTATGGTATCTGCTCTTTAATGGTGTTGGTCTCTCTGCTGTAACAAGGTTAACATCTATGCCCTTGTTGATTAGTATATCCCTTAGAATGTAACCTTCGTTATCGTTCCCAACAACTCCTACCAAAGATACCTTGCCTCCTAGAGAGGCTATGTTAACAGCAAGATTAGCTGCTCCCCCAGCGAAGTATCGCTCATTAATAGTATTATGTACAGGTATAAGATGCTCTCTAGAGAGCCTCTTAACTCTAGTCTCTAAATAATGATCTAGCATCAGATCCCCTACAACAAGTACTCTCTTACCCTTTATCCTATCAAGTATATCCTTTAGCTTATCTCTTGATAGTGTGGACATTAAACTTTCAGATTCTTAAAGGAAAGGAGAGAGATAAAAAGGTATTGCTATTTTTATTTTATTATGTTTGCTGTGTTATTTGAGATTACTGTATAGTTAACTATGAGATTCTCACTATATCTATCTTACCACTTATCTGGTCTGGGTGCTCTTTGCTGCTATACCTTAAGGTAGCAAAATCGTTGTATGAGAAGCTCACAGACTTAGTCTCTCCAGGGGCTATAGGACCAGTAGATGCACCAACTTGCTCAATCACTATAGTATGGGTATTCTGCCCATTATTTGTTATTATAAGTGTAAGAGTACATGCAAGACAATTAGTCAGATCTGGGTTTGGTCTAGCATTTGCAATATCACCAACATTGTAGAGTCTATCAACACCATTAACATTCCTTATCTCTAACTTTATAGTTGATGTGGCAGGAGTCTGTTTATCTGGTCTAACTGTGGGTAAGAGTTTACCTCCTGTGGAACCAAATAGTCCTAGTATAGCTGCTATACCTACTGCTAGAGGTATTGCTGTAACCGCTATACCTAATGCTAGCTTATTTACCATATTATTAATAATTAGTGTTGAGATATATATTATTTATTCCAGATAGATAATTGTGTATTATTCCTTCATTAATATGTAGTTACATTATAAAATATTAGTTAAATATTTGGTAAGAATGATTTATTTCATGCTAATTATTAAATGTGCCGGCACTACCGTTTCGCGAGGGCTTGCGCACCTCACTAACACGGTAGCGACAACAGGTTTGACTTCTGGGTTCGGAATGGGACCAGGTCTTACCCTGTTGCTATGACCGGCTAATAGTAATGTTGTTCATATAGGGTTAAAAACCTTTCTTTGATTTTTATTTAAGTGCTATTTGTAGTTATATCTGGAACCAGTTTGGTATAGGTGCGCATAGTACTGCTAATACCATAACCATTACAAAGATTATCTTTCTACCCTTTGATAATGGTGATACATCATCAAGTGGTCTAACATCTTGTGTCCTAGTACTCATAAGCATTATGAATAGGGCCATGAATATGTAGCCCAAGGCAGCAAGTATAACTATACTTATTAGAGTTAACCTCTTCTGCCATTTGTATCCTAATGCTGCCCTTGCTATATGCCCACCATCCAACTGCCATGCTGGTAGCAAGTTAAGGAAGGTTATAAGGAATCCAATCCAAGCAGCGTATGCAACTGGTGAGAGTATAGGCACAGTACCTGGAACAGCTTTACCTGTAATCTCGAATGTTAATATCATGAGTGTACTAGGTTGTAATGGTATTAGTTGTGAATTACGTAGCATTGCATTAGCCTGCTCCTCATTTATCAACGGACTCAATATAGCACCATAGTATGATACTATAATTGTTACAACTAAACCGGCTATAGGCCCTGCTACGCCTATATCAAAGAGTATATCTCTATTTATCATTGGTGCTCTTGAGAATATCACGGCACCAAATGTAGGCACAAAGAAGCCCGGTATACCTGGTATGAAGAATGGCCATGTTGCCTTGATCATATGGATCTTAGAGGCTACTATATGTCCAAGCTCATGTATACCCAGTATACCTAACAGTGATAATGTGTAAAGTACAGCCATCTCCCATGGATCATATAGACTGCCTATTATTCCATTACTTGATCTAAGTAAACCATCGTATAATACTACTGCTACGGTTGCAGCAAATAATGCTATAGGCATCCATGCCTTGAACCTTCTAGTTGATTGAGTCTTTGGAATTATAAGCAGTAGTAATGAATCATCATGTTCATTCTTACTTAGCATAGCATGATAACCACTATTATCAACCTCTTTTACCAGTGAGAGGAAATTCTTCTTAAGGTTCTTGCTATCTTCTATGTAAAACTCGTAGGTATTATTATCACTGATATAGTAGTTTTTAATGGTAAATCTCTGTGCTACCATGGTATGTATCTTATCATCTATAGGCTTATCTCCATGTAGAGATTCCACTATACTACTTACTACGATATTACTTTAATATCTTTGCTTTGCACACTAATTATCAAGATAAACCCAGCTTTATCTCAAGTTGTATAGACATACGAACACCATTAAGTAGCTAGTTATAGAATTAATGAATGCTCTTATGGGAGCTGTTGTAGAAGTCCTTAAGCTTCCTCCCCTTGATTTGAAACCAAGACTCTACGTTGCTCTTCTTACCTCTTGTTATCTGTTGATACTCTAATCCTACTCTTCAAGGCATCTATACCAAGGCCTGAGTTTGAGACCTCTCACAGCATCTTAGAAAAGGAAGAGCTCTGTATCCAAAGAGCTTCTGTATACTTATA
>CAZLZM010000077.1:0-6071 GCA_964563995.1 uncultured Nitrosopumilales archaeon | reverse complement strand
TTCTATTAATATATAGCATTATAAATGGACTAGCTATAAGGATATGCTATGTATAGGTCAAGACTTAAAGGGAAGTTAAGTGATAGAGTATTATCATACCTCTCCTCCATGAGTGAGGATGAGAGCATCTTCTACTACGATATAATAGGCAGTGAGGCACATGTTATCATGTTATATGAGCAAGGGTTGCTAAGTAAAGATGATCTTAAGGCTATACTTGATGCACTAGAGTATGCTAAGCATAATGGTCTACAAGGAATAAACATGAATGAATATGAGGATATACATGAGGCAATAGAGGCATTCGTTGTTAACAGGGCTGGTATAATGCATGGGGGTAAGATGCATACTGCAAGATCAAGAAATGATCAGGTAGCATTAGACTTAAGGATGAAGGTAAGAGATGATATAATCTCTATAGCAAAAGCATTACTTGCTCTTGTTGATGCTTTGTTAGTAAGAGCAAAGGAGCATAAGAATACTACCATGCCCATGTATACACATATGCAACAGGCTCAGATAGGCACGCTAGCACATTACTTCACTGCTTATGCTAGCATGCTTATCAGAGATTATGAGAGGTTGGAGTCATGCTATGCTAGAGTTAATCAATCTCCTTTAGGGGCAACAGCAATAGGAGGAACCTCACTTAACATAGATAGGGTTAGGGTAGCATCATTGTTAGCGTTCGATTCAGTTATAGAGAATAGCATAGATGCTACAAGTAGCAGAGACTTTCTACTTGAGTATCTATTTGTATTATCATCTATCATGCTTAACCTTAGTAGGATGGCTGAGGACTTTATAATCTGGTCATCATCTGAGTTCTCTTATATTGAATTGCCTGACGAACTAACATCAACCTCAAGTATAATGCCACAGAAGAAGAACCCATGCCCATTGGAGTTAATTCGTGCCAGAGCATCTAGTATGCTTGGGTTACTCTTTGCATGTATGAGCATAGTTAAAGCCTTACCATCTGGGTATAGTAGGGATTTGCAAGAGAGCAAGAGGTTGATGATAGATGCTTATAGACTAGTATATGAGTCATTGGATATCATGAGGAGTTTGGTTATTGGTCTAAAGGCTAATGTAGTTAATATGCTAAGAGTGTCAGAGCAGAGTTACGCATTAGCATTAGATATTGCAGAGGGATTAGTTAAGCAAGGTATAGCATTCAGAGTTGCGCATAAGATAGTAGGTATGCTAGTAGCATATGCTAGTAAGAACAATAAAGCTATAAAGGATTTGAGCAAAGAAGAGATAAGCGCTATAATAAGTAAGCATGCCAAAGACTATGATGGAAATGTGGATTCATTGATATACGCACTTCTTAACCTAAAGGATATAAAACCTATGGAGTCTGTAATGCTAAGAGTATCCTTAGGTTCACCCAATCCTTTAGAACAGGATAGGATGATAAAGATGTTAGAGGAGAAGAAGTCTAAATATCATTCAATTGTCAGTGAGTTACAAGAGAGCATAGAGCGCTCAATCTCATCATTAGAGAGTATCGTGAGTGATCTGATCAATAGTTAAATAATTAACGCAGTTCCTTGCTCAGATCTATTGCACACTGACTCTTATCATGCTTGTATAGACCTTTACACTTGTAACAGTAGTAGTAGGCATTCTTATGGTATGCACACCATTGGCTGTATATTATGAGGCCATCACAGAAGCAATAGTAACGTGGTGAGGTACATCTATCCTCTATATTTGGATTAAATACAGTATTCAACTCATCTATACCGTTATCCTCCATAATAATGGTTAATACAATAGTAAGATATATCTTATTTGCTTATAATTGTATTATGTGTTGAAACATATAAGAGATAGGTATGGGAGTTCATTCATAGGTTATCTAGTGACTATAGGCAGGGTGAGCAAGAGAGAGCATAGAGTACCATTAAGGTTTGTGTACTACAATGGTAAATTTTATGCATCTAGAAGGAATATGAATAGTGATTGGATGAAGAATATAATGCATAACCCTGCTGTTAGGGTTGAGATAGGCGATGATATAATTGTAAATGGTATAGCAAGGATAGTATCTGATGATCCTAACCTTTGTAGTACTGTATCAAGGTTAAAGTATCAGGATGAGAGGAGTAATGAAGCTAGGGTAATAGTAGAGATAGAGATAATGGATAGCTATGAAGCAGTAAAGTAAAGAATTAATTTATGCTTACATATTGCATTAGTCATGGTAAAAGGTATGTACAGCTATATAGCAGATACATGGCATAACCTGTACAAGAGCAGGTCTACAGAACTCAAGGAGAAGATAATAAAGGCTAGAAGTGAGCCTAGGATAGTTAGACTTGATAGACCTACTAGGCTTGATAGAGCCAGAGCATTAGGCTATAAGGCAAAGCAAGGCTTCATAGTAGTTAGAGTTAGGGTAAGCAAAGGAGGCATGCGAAAGCAGAGACCAAGGTCTGGTAGAAGACCAAAACACCTTGGCGTTGTTAAGATAAAGCAGGCTGAGAGCATGAAAAAGGTTGCTGAGAGGAGAGTTCTAAAGAAGTACCCTAACATGGAGATTAGAGGTTCTTACTATGTATTTGAGGATGGTAGATACTACTGGTTTGAGTGCATACTTATAGATAGAGCACATAATTCAATTAAGCGTGATAGAGATCTCATACATCAACTTAGACCACTCTAATTGTAGAAACAATCTTCTTGAACATCTTATCAAAAATGATTATAATGATAAAAATGGCAGATATATGATTAAATATATGCCTCTTGGAGCAAGAACCTTGATAAATCTTAGACTATAGGGCATTAACAATCTATATCCATTAAGAGTCACCTTAGAAACCTTGTAGAAATGGATTGGTTGGTTTTATTATCTCCCTAAGCAATATAGTAGCATATGAGCCTTTATGTAAACCAAACCTTAGTGCAATACTACTATTGCTATTATTATTATTATTATCATAACCAATCACATCATATTCTATATCAGATAGTGGCATCAATGGGGCTGGTCTGAAACCGCCTTCTAAGCTTACCTCCTGCATCTCCTTTATGTAGAAGTCTTTACTGTTTATACCCTCCTCCTTGAGTATATCCTGTAATAGCATACCAAATCTACCCTTTGGTCTTAATGCATAACCTACTAGAGGCACAGCTACTATAGCATTATCATCACAAGAGTCTGCCACCTTGATCTCTCCTAACCCTCTATTACTCTTACTGAAGCATAAATCATCCTTGAATACCCTTGATATATCATAACCTTCTCTTAATGCCTTACTTAATGTTCTATTGAATATATATGCTTGGTAAGCCTCAACGAATAACCTCCTAACCTCTATAGGCAATGCCCTTAATGCCCTTATTGGGTCCCTGTTATTTAACAACTCTTTAGCAACTACTCTTTCAAGATCCATTGTATATGGTATGGATTCTATGAGTTCTTTACTTAACCCATCATTTCTTAATGTAAGTCTTATGCCTCTATGCTCCCTACTCTCATACTCTGTAGTATATGTTAAGAGGATATTAACAGCATCATCGAACATTCTCTTTACAATAGCCTTACCCACTAGATGGGTTACTGCCCTTATGCTACCAAACCTCTGGTAACCATAGAAGTTTGCTACCCTCTTACTACTAACATACTCCTTTACCATATTTATTGTATCAATAAGGTGTTGTATATTGCTCTTAACAGTCAATTTAATATAGAATGTATTGCCCAATAGATACCTCTTACTTATCATACTCTCTGTATAACCCATGAACTCTAGTGTACAGTGCTTTGTAGATAATATCCCATTATTATGCAATAGCTTTATAACCTTGCTACTCTCTTTTGCACCTGCTATTGCATACTGTGTAGTTGATGCACATGCATCCTTCAGTCCTAGAACTTTCAATCTTATATTGTACTCTAACCTTATCTCCTTTAATGCATGGATTGTGTCTATACCTCTCTTCCTTAGCCTAAATAATGCATATCTATGTATTTTATCATGTGTCCATGAGATACTTGATGGATCCAGATCTATAACCTCTTCAACTATGAATGAGTCATCTCTATATCTAATACTTGCGTCTGGTCTAGTAGTAATAGGAGTAGAGTATACCTCTATTCCTATATGCTTATCTATCTCTGGTACCATGGTTACATTATTATCATGATATATTTTTTAAATAATTATAATTATTTAATATATCTCTATTTTACCAGCAATGTAATTATCCTTGAGTATGTAATATCATTACTCCTAGCACCTATAGTTAATTTATACTCACCCTCTCCTAAGCTATCTAATGCCTTAATGTTAAGGTTAACAACCTTGCTAGAATTGGCTTGAATATTAAATACTCTTTCATTGAACTCAGCATGTATATTTGCTATCTTACCTTCTGGGGTCTCTGTACTTGCTATAACCATCTCTATACTTGCTTCTCTGTTTGAGCTTATAGTCAATGGTATACTTATGCTCTCACCCCTTTTGATAGTATAGTTATGTTCTTTAACCTCAAGCGTATATGGTAATGCCTTACTAGCATCAAGCCTTGCTATCTTGTTATCAGAGAACTCTGTGAACCATACTATATTATCATCTGCAAGTACAAACCTTAATGGATTTGCTATTCCACAAGGCTCATTGTAGTTATCACAGATCCCCCATGCCCTGTTATGGGTTGGTATATGATACTCTATTAGCGTAAGATTATTAGGGTCAAAGACTGCTATAGCATTGCCTTGATGCTCATTTAACCATAATCTACCCTTAGAGTCTATAGCATTCCAGTAAGGCAGTGATACTTGATACCCCCCACATGTTAAGGGTGAGCCATTATCACTTATGCATCTATCATACAAACCTAGGTTAGTGAACCTTGATGGTAATGGAGTAACATACTTTACTATCTCTTTGGTATTAGGGTTGAATCTTATGAACATATTACTACCATGATCATTTATCCATATGTTACCATCATTATCTATACTTGTTCCAACAGGACTTGTTATAGGGAGATCGTATGTTGTAATAATCTCACCTGTATTAGCATCTAGCTTGTAAAGTGAGCCTTTGGATCCTAATGTTAGTGCTGTAAACCATACATTACCTTGCTTATCTAATGCTAAAGTTCCTAATGCTTGTAACTCAACATTTATAGGTATCTCTTTAAGCTCTAACGTGTTAGTATCTATCATACCTATATGCTTACTATAAACACCTATGAACCAAAGCCTATTATTGTATATCTTCATATCAACTGGCATAGATGTGCCAAATTCACTGCTAGACTGTAATCTAAACTGCTTGAACTCCTTACTTAAGGTATCGAATAACCATATGCTATTATTCTCAGCGTCTGTGAACCATAATCTACCCTTCTCGTCAAATAATGCAGCCCATACAGGGAATGGTATATCCCTTGTTACTGGCTTGGATGGTATATCGAACTCATCGAATCTATCAAGTTTAGGATCGTACTTGATAACCTTGTTTTTGTAAGATGAGAGTGTCCATACATTACCTTGTTTATCTATAGCAACACCTACTGGCATAGAGCATTCAGATGGTAATAGGAACTCTTGTATGTATGGGGTACTCCTTGCTATACCATCTCCACACCTAGCAATCTTAAAAGCTTCCTCCATCTGCTTATTTGTCTCTTCTCTCTTCTCTTCAGCAAACCTTGTGGAGTATACAAGAGCAAACGTAGATGCAACTAACGCACCAATTATACCAAATATTACTATCCTCTTTAAGTTGCTTGTTCTTTTAGAACCTATTCTGCTCATACATTAACTACACTATACACTTAATATTAGTATTAGGATTGGTTAAATATGTTATATTATTTCTGCTAGTTCATAATAAAATGACTTGACATATTGTTGACATATATATTATAATGGTGATTAATATGATACACTATAATTCTATACTATATATTATAGAGGAAAGATTAATAAATAGGTACATCATAATATACACAGTAACAAATAATATGAACAATACAAATAATATAATGAAGGGCTCTGTTAACTTAACCCCATCTAGCAGTAGAAATCTACTCAAATCTAT
The DNA here is from genome assembly GCA_964563995.1 of uncultured Nitrosopumilales archaeon. Classification (GTDB taxonomy): domain Archaea; phylum Thermoproteota; class Nitrososphaeria; order Nitrososphaerales; family Nitrosocaldaceae; genus JBBIQH01. The sequence continues at coordinate 3 of CAZLZM010000077.1, read as the reverse complement.
CTT
>CAZLZM010000076.1:0-6089 GCA_964563995.1 uncultured Nitrosopumilales archaeon | reverse complement strand
ATATCTTTATTTGTATTTAGCATAAGTATATTTAAATATAGAGTCACTATTAACTCTTTGTTTTTGTTTATATAATACTAATATTTTGATAATATTTTTGTTTATATTTTATTCGAATAAAGATATTTTTAGATATTTATTGTTAGTTAATTGATATCTCATATAATTTATTGATTATGATATATTTATATGTTAAAACATAAAATAATATAATTATTACTGAGGCGAGTACCTACTTGCATACTCTTCCTCTAAATAGTACCTAACCCTCTCCTTCTTAAACTCCTTAGTAGAGAAGAGGATGATATAATTACTTATCTTTACATCCTTTGACATCTCATCTGCTATATCTTTACATACTTCTTTACTCCTTGCATGAACCATTGTATAAAGGTTGTAAGGCCATGATGGATATGTAGGCCTCCTATAGCAATGACTTACTTGAGGATATGCTGCCAACCTATATCCAACATCATCTATGATACTCTCTGGAACTATCCATACTATCATACCATTTGCTATAAAGCCAGCGTTCCTATGCCTTAAGATTGCAGCGAACCTCCTCATAACTCCAATTGATTGATAATACTTCATCCTTTCTATGTAATACTCAACACTTACCCCTAACCTTGATGCTGGTTCATTGAATGGCTCTTTAACTATACTTATATCTTTTTGCATCTCTCTTATGAACTTCTTATCCATCTCAGTAGCCTCAAAGTTAACCTTTTGTATGCTCTTAACCCTCTCAGTAGGCTTAACTTCTATATGCTCATCATCAGCAAGCATATCAAGCTTCACTCCTATCTTATATAACTTTACAGTTGGTAGTATCATGTACTCCCTTACTCCTTGCATGGATGCGAATCTCTCAACTTCATGCTTAACATTCCCATAAGGCGGTACTGCTATGGTAAACCAAAGGTTGTAATAGTGATCCCTTTCATAGTTATGGCTTACCCCAGGATGCTTATTTATCTCATAGGCAACATGCTCTATCCTACCTTGCTCTATGCTCATTGCAACTAGAGCACTCTTGTACTTTAATGCTCTAGTATCGAATATAGCATCTATCTCTCTAATTATGTTGGAAGCCTTTAGTGCCCTTATCCTATTTATAACCTCATCCTCACTAACATTAAGCCTCTCCGCTATTTCTAGGAACGGTCTATTAACAAGAGGGAACTCCCATTGTAGTATATTAAGGATCTTCTTATCCAAAGCATCTAACTGTAACTGCATAACTTCATTACATTCCTACTGATATTAATATTAAACTGTATTGTACCATAGCGAAAAGATTTTTTATGCCTTGATTGTTAGATGCTAAGTATGTCAGAAGAATCTGTGCAACCTGTAAAGGAGAAGTGGGGAGTAGCACATATATACAGTAGTTTTAACAATACAATAGTACATATAACTGATCTAAGTGGGGCTGAGACTATAGCAATAAGCTCTGGTGGTAGGCATGTTACTGCAGATAGATATGAATCAAGCCCATATGCAGCAATGAAGTCTGCACAAGCAGTAGCAGAGATAGCAAAGTCTAGAGGTATTACTGCATTACATATAAAGGTTAGAGCAGTTGGTGGTGTAGGGCCAAGGATCCCTGGGCCTGGCGCCCAAGCCGCAATAAGAACCCTTGCTAGGGCTGGATTCAAGATTGGTAGGATAGAAGATGTGACACCAATACCTCATGACTCAACAAGGAAGCCTGGTGGAAGAAGAGGAAGAAGAGTATAAATAATCATTAATCATATTGTGCTTTTGATTATCATTACCTATAAATAAAACAAGAACTTAATATTAGATAAGCATAATGATTTAAAGGATCAGATTTATATAATACAAGTATTGTATCATAAACGATACATGCTTGGGTTTAATAGATGAACTTATAAAGTGGACTAGAGATACATTCATACCTATAGGCGATATAGGTTTATTTATACTAGCATTTATGGAGTCATCTGTATTTCCCGTGCCCCCAGATATACTGTTAATAGCATTATCGTTAGCAAACACGTCGTTAGCATTATACTATGCTACTATAACTACAATAGGCTCTGTACTAGGAGGGGTTGCAGGATACTACATAGGCTTAAAAGGTGGAAGGCTGATAGCAAGGAAGATATTCTCTGAGAGGATGATAGATAAGGCTGATAACTACTTCAAGGAGTACGGTGCATGGGCTGTACTTATCGCAGCATTCTCACCTATACCGTATAAAGTATTCACTATAGCAGCAGGTATATTCAAGGTTGACCTTAAGAAGTTTGTTATAGCCTCAATAGTAGGAAGGGGTGCTAGATTCTATGCTGAGGCAGTGCTTATAATGTTATGGGGGGAAGAGATATTAGTATTTATAGATAGTAACTTGGAACTTATTACTCTTATTACCGCAGCAGTAATAATAGCTATAGTTGTATTAAGGAAGAGATTTGCTATAATTAAGAGTAAGAAAGGAAGTAGCAGTAGTAATAACAGTAGTGCAAGTAAAGATTAGGTAATTCACAGTATAATAATTTAATTTTAAATTTTAATAGTTTTAACACTATTTAAATTGTATTGTCTTAACTTTATTTACAATATCAACTATCTCATCATAACTAGCACTGTTATCAATGCTTATATAGATTACATGCTCATAATGCATAAACAATACTAACTTTACCTTATCATGCACAGTTAATGTGAAATGGTTTCTACCAAGGGAGTTTACAAACGAACTTCTCATACACTCTCTAACAGCAGTTAAGAAGAACTCATCTCTAGCCTCTTCCGGCTTGAATAAAGGCTTTAAACCATCACGCATCTTACCTGCCATAGTCTTTCCGAATCTGTTTATTATACCTACATATCTTATCTTGCTATTTATATTAATTATATCATTGCATACCTCTTTATATCTAATATTGATGTTGGTGTTATGCATATATAGCTATTATGATATATGGCTTGATAAACTTATTGCTAGTTAGTTAAATTGATAAGTTACATATTATAATATTACATATGCCATCAGCATATGTGTTAATAAACTGCGATCTAGGATCAGAGGATGCTGTGATAAGGGAGATAAGTGCACTTAAAGGAGTCAAGGAGGTAAAAGGTACATATGGCGTGTATGATATCGTGGTTAAGGTTGAAGGAAACAGTATGGAAGAGCTGAAGGATACAATAACATGGAAGATAAGGAGAATGCCAAAAGTAAGATCAACTGTAACTCTGATAGTTATAGAAGGACAAGGAGAATAGGCTAAATTAATCAGTCTAAAATGTAATGTTAAATTAAATAGGTTTTATTAATCAATTAAGACAATTGTAATTTAATAATAATGATTTTTATTTTAATATCATACAAATATTTAAGGTGATATTATAGCTCGACCTATTATCTTACCTTCCTTTAACTGTTTAAGTGCATCGTTAGCTTCATCAAGTTTGAATCTCTTTGAGACTATACTCTTTACCATACTTCTCTTTGCTAATGCTACAAGCTCAACAAGATCCGCATACTTGCCTGTATACGAGCCTATAATCTTGAATGCCCTCAAGGGTACTAATGGAAGATTAAGTTCTACTGCTCCACCAAACAAACCTACAAGTACAAGTCTGCCTCTCTTCCTTAGCATATCTATATCCCTTGCCACTGTATCGCTTGAGTTAACAAAGTCTATTACAGCATCTGCGCCAAGCCCATCGGTAATGTTCTTAACCTCTTTAACAACATCTTTGCTCTTTGCATTTATTACAACATCTGCCCCTAGTCTCCTAGCCTCATCAAGCCTCTTATCATCCAAGTCTACCACTACTATACTTGAGCCTATCAGCGTCCTTGCCAACTGTACAGCTATAAGCCCTAAACCTCCAGCACCAACTATGACTAGTAACTCTTGTGCCCTTACAGATGAGTTCTTCAATGCTGTATAAGCAGTCAATGCAGAGCATGCAAGGCTTGCCACTTGCTCATGCTCCAAACCTTTTATGTTGATTAGATACTTCTGATGCGGTACTAACACATACTCAGCATAACCTCCATCTTGGAATATACCGAGTGATCTAGGCTTATCGCATAGATTCTCCTCTCCTATAACACATGCTGGACATGAACCCTCGCCTATCCATGGGTAGACTAGCACCTCATCTCCTACGCTTATGCCTGTTACATCATCCCCAATCTTCTCCACTATACCTGCTATCTCATGCCCTGGTGTTAATGGGAACTTAACACCTCTATCTTCTATCCTCATAAAAGTATCTCTAGGGCCAGCATATCCACCCTCCCATAGATGGATATCGCTATGGCATACACCACTAGCCTTAACCTTTACTAGTACTTGGTTACCCTTTGGATTAGGTGTATTTAATTCTTCTACGCGTAAAGGTTCCTTTGGCTTTATTATCCTTGCTGCTTTCATATAGTTATGAATGATAGACGTATTATTATACTTACCTTGCAATAATTGTGTAAGAAATAAGAATATAAGAAGTAAGAAGAAAATAAATATTAATAGCAAAGCTCTTACTGCTTTATTAATGGCTACACAATGGAACTGCAACATATGCTCAAAGCAGATACTATGGAGTGAACTCTTTACATTCTACTCTAAAGGTGCTGTACACTTTACATGCTTTAAGCAGATGGTTATAAGTAAGAATAACAGTGAAGAGACTAATGCATTACTCTATGCACTTGAGGATGAGTTAAAGATGATAGTTACATATAAGAAGTATATGAGTAAAGTTATAAACGAAGATGCCAAGAAGCTTCTTCAAGAGAATGAGAAAGATGCTGAGAAGCATGCTGCACTACTAACCAAGTTAATAGATAGATCTATCCTACAGAAGTGATTCATATCTAGTTAATATTTAATAAGATTCTTCTATTTGATTTGGTAGTAGTGCATGCTAGCAGTAACCCTCCTTCTGTTCTTGGTAGGATTCGACTATGCAGCCTACCTGGCCCTCGAGCAGAGGCTCATTGGGCCTGTTTGGCCTTGCTCCATGTGGGGCTGTTGTTTCATTCCTACTACGTAGGGAGCATCAGCCTAGCCTTACTAATTAAGGCATGGCATCATCTTCATACCCTACTTCGGATACCATTTCTATACAGTTGCCAGCCATCTCTGGCTGCCCATCGCTGGGCCACATCTCTGCTTGGAGGGAGGAGTTTCCTCCTTGTATAGCAAGGTTACCTACCCACTAGCTTGCACTACTACCAATTTAACTTAATCTATTCCTTAATTTATTTCATCTCATCTAGTTATATACAATATGTAGGGAAGTACTCATTCTCTATCCTTATAACCTCATCTAAACTATTTGTAGATCTATACTCTTTAAGCAGCTCTTCATTTAACTCTAAGAATGTATGCCCCCATTTGAACTTGTTAAGCATATGCATTGCTAAACTCTCGTAACCTAGTATATAGCAAGCAGCACTTAAAGCCTCTACACTACTTAGCTTTGCTACCTTACCATAATTGATTGGGTTTGCTGCCAATAACAACGGTAACCTTCTACTGTTGTTATTGATATAAGAACCTATCTTAGAGAATACTTTATATGCATTTATCCATGAACAATCTATAAGTGTTATAGCATTGTAACCGTTACCATCAATACTGAGTATTGGGATATCTGAGTAAGGATTCAATATTATGCTATTGTATGGGACTCTATACACTCTTTTAAGTATACCAAATCTAATGAGTTTTCTTGCACTACACTTGCTAGGATCATCATCATTTAGCATATATACAAGCAATGATAATCTCGAAGGGGTTGATATATAAACCATAATATTATTGAGTATGCACTTTCATATAAAGGCTAAATTAATTAAAGATTCAAGGATAAAATAATGAAACACAAAAATAAGCTTTGATCGCCATACATGGTTATTGCGCTTCAGGATAGTTACGTTGGGCTATTGGTAGTAGCGGGCTCACAGCTCGCCTTGCGGCTTGCTGTTTACACCCCTACCCCATCAACGCCATCTTCTATGGCCGCCCTTCCCTAAACGGTGGTAGCCTCTTCTCGGGAGGGGCTTCCCCCTTAGATGCTTTCAGGGGTTATCCCCGATG
>CAZLZM010000075.1:0-6233 GCA_964563995.1 uncultured Nitrosopumilales archaeon | reverse complement strand
TTTATTTATGTCTTCGACCCATATATGCCAAATATGCAAGAGAGAGGTTAACAGAGTACTAACATGTGAACATACAGATAATAAAGAGGTATGTGTAGAATGTTATCAGGAGATACACTACAGATTAACTGAGAAGTAGGAAGTAATACCAGAAATTATGAGTATCTAACTAGACAATTGCTAATTGGTTAGGATAGAAGAAATATAATTAATGATATTATTAGTTAGTTATATATAGCTTGCTAATGCTATATTCGCGCATGAAGGCGCTCATCCTTGCTGGAGGTTATGGTAAGAGGCTAAGACCTTTAACAGATGATAGACCAAAGCCTATGATAGAGATACTTGATAAACCAATACTAGCATGGCAACTATCGTGGCTCAAGTTCAATGGTATAGACGATGTTATACTATGCATAGGTTACATGAAGGAGGTTATAATTGATTATGTTAGTAAAAATGTCAAGGATATGAACATATATTATTCGGTGGAGGATGAACCTCTAGGCACAGCTGGAGCAATAAGGAATGCTTACAATTTACTTAAAGATGAGGACAGGTTCATAGTTATAAATGGTGATATAATAACAGACCTTAACATGAATAAGATGATTGCATTAAGTAGTAACGATAAGAACAACAAAAGTAGCAAGAGTAGCAATAGCATAGCAGTTGTACCTTTACCTAGCCCTTATGGTATAGTTGAGATAGATGAGAGTAGCAATAGTGATAATGTAAAGGTTCTAGGATTCAAGGAGAAACCAAGGCTTGATCAGTTCTGGATAAATGCTGGGGTATACTATTTGAGTATTAACATAATCGATTACCTACCAGACAAGGGTAGTATAGAGTATGATACATTCCCCTTACTTGTTAAAGAGGATAAGTTGAATGCTGTAAAGTACAGTAATGTATACTGGCGTTCAATAGATACACACAAAGATGTAGAGGAGGCTAGAAAGGAACTTGCAACGTATTTAAATAAAAATAAGAGATGATACTCATAGTTATGATTACAGGAGTAAGCCTTGGGATGCTACTTAACATTAATCAGGTTATAGATTATGCAAAGGCTGCTGATATGCTAGGCATACACTCCATATGGATACCAGAATCTTGGGGTAGAGATGCTTTCACTACTCTAGGTTACCTAACATCTATTACAAGCAAAGCAATGTTAGGTACATGCATAGTAAGCATATACTCTAGATCAGCAGCGAGTATAGCCATGGCTGTAGCAACATTAGATATGCTATCAAATGGGAGAGCTATTCTAGGCTTGGGGGCTAGCAGTAAGAGACTTGCTGAGGAGTGGCATGGCAACATATTTAATATGAATATTGAGAGGATGAAGGAGTACGTTGAGGCTATAAGATTAGTATGCAAAGGGGAGAAGGTGAACTACACCGGTAGTATAGTAAAGATTAAAGATATGAGGCTAGGATTTAAACCATTAAGGAGCAGTATACCAATATACATTGCAGCAACTAACAGAAGGATGCTTAACCTTGCATCTAGTATAGGCGATGGAGTAATACTATTCTTAAGACCATTAACCGAATTGAAGAATACAGTAACAATGATAAAGAGCATCAATCCATCATGCACTGTATGCTATGTTGTAGTAACAGCAGTTGCGGATGATGCTTTAAGAGCAATAAACAGAGCAAAGAGTACAATAGCATTCTACACTGCTGTAGGTCCAATATATGCTAACTTTCTAGCAAACAATGGCTTCAAGGATGAAGTATACTCTATTAGGTCTAGTTATGCTAGCAATGGCTTAAAAGATTTGCATATTCATGTTAGTGATAGAATGCTCTCTGAGTTGGCTATAGCAGGTAACATGGATGATTGTGTAAAGCAGTATAGAAGGTTTATGAGTAGCGGGATAGATATGCTAATAATACAGTATAATCCCATTGAGTATTATAGCAATAGAAATGATGATAGTGATAAGGATAAAAATTTAAAGTTGTACACCGAGCTTCTTGAGAACATTAAATACAGTTAGTATGGGTATGGATATAGATAAGAGAGTAGCGGTAGTGGGTTATGGATTCAGTAAGTTCAATAGGCTAGAGATGAAAGGTTATAGCATCTATGAGCATACTGTTCATGCTTACGCTGATATGCTTAATAACTTTAGTAGTATAAAAGATTTCATTAAAGAGAATGGTATAGATGCTATTATAACGTCAACAACTGATCCAAACCCATACTCTGCAAGTATACTTGCTGAGATGCTTAACATAAGGCCAAAGATAGCCAACAGGATTGAGAGTATGTGTAGTTCTGGGTCAAATGCTATAATAACAGCATACTCATACATAGTATCTAAACTGTGCAAGAGTGTATTGGTAATAGGCTTCGATACAAAGGATAGCACTGGTATGAGGCTTGATTGGGATGATGCTAGAGGTATATTCAAGCATCCTGCTCATTGGGCTGCCATATATGCTCTTGTATATATGAGAGAGTTCAATGCCACTAGGGAGCATCTTGCAATGGTAGCAGTAAAGAACCGTAAGAATGCTTTAAGCAACAAATATGCATACTTTTACAACTCTAACATGCTTACAATTGAGCAAGTGCTTAACTCAAGGCCTGTAGTTGAACCTCTAAGGCTCTATGATTGCTCTATATCCTGTAATGGTGCATCTTTAGCATTGCTTACTGATTATTCTACTGCAAAGAGAATAAGCAATTATGGCAAAGATGGAGAGCATGTATTAATAAAGGGCGTAGGCTCAAGTAGTATAGGGGCAGGGATAAATAGCATAAGAGATCTCAGATCCATGTATGCTACAGTGATTGCTGCTAGGGATGCTTATGCTATGAGCAATGTAAAGCCAAACATGATAGATATTGCTCAAGTACATGATGCATTTACCATATGCGAGATCATGGCTTATGAGGATCTAGGCTTCGTTTGTAAGGGTGAAGGAGTGTATGCGCTTGAAGGTAAGGTTAGTATACCTGATGTTAATACAGATGGAGGCATATTGGGTAGAGGGCACTCTGCTGGTGCAACTGGTGTAGCACAACTAGCATCAATTACTGATATGATTAAGCGTAATAATGATTATAAGATAGGATTAGTGCATAACATGGCTGCTGCAGGTACTAATGCATCTGTTATAATCCTTGAAAGGGAATAATTAAGTAATTTATGTCAACAGCTAAACAGATCTTAAGATACAGATTAAGGAGTTTGTGGCAGAGGTATTTGATATTAGAAGGATAGAATATATAAATGAAAATCTAGCAGTAGTACATAAAGGCAATCCATCTATATACATAAACTCATGGGTAATGATGTGTAAGAGCATACTAATATTCGTATCTATACTCTAAAATTTATGTTGCAAATATTAGTAAGATCCTTCTAAGGCTTAACATATAACAAGGATTGAACAAAGACCGTTGCCAATTAGAATGTAACTTTTGATTGTACTGAAGCAAAGTATATATAATTAATATTATGCTTGCTAAACATACATGATAAGATGTATTGAGTGCGAGGCAGATCTTAAGATACCAAGTGATGCTATAGAGGGTGAGATAGTCACATGTCCAGACTGTGGAGCAAGCTACGAGCTTGTAAAGCAAGAGGAAGGATTTAATATCAAACCAGCACAAGTTGTTGGAGAGGATTGGGGAGAGTAAGCAGGCTAAATATACTATATGATATCGTGAGATGGGAAGAGAAGGCTCTATACGAGGCTGCTCTAAAGAAGGGTTTAGAGGTTAGCATGTTAGACTCCAAGAATATTTTAATTGACCTTAACAAGAGTAATGATAACAATAGCAGTATAATTCTTAATAATAATATTAATAATAACAAGGATACTAGAAAGGAGGTATACCTACAGAGATGCGTAAGTTACTTTAGGAGTATACATCTAACTGCTGCTCTAGAGGGTAATTATGCTATAGTGATAAACTCCCTAAGATGCTCATTGATAGCAGGGAACAAGTTATTTGCACATGTGGCCTTGGTTAAGAATAACATAAGTACACCAAAGAGCATCTTAACATTCACCCAGCAAGGTGTCATTAAGGCTATAGATATACTAGGCTGTCCTGTAGTGCTTAAGCCTACCATAGGTAGTTGGGGCAGGCTTATAGCATTGATAAACGATAAGCATGCTGCAGAAGCAATAGTAGAGGATAGAGAGCATATGTTTCCATTGTATCAGGTATACTATCTTCAAGAGTATGTTAAGAGACCCCCCAGGGATATAAGGGCTATAGTTGTTGGTGATAGGGTTGTAGGAGCAATATATAGATACTCTGGTAATGATAGTTGGAAGACTAATATGGCACTAGGGGGTAGGGCAGAGAAGTGTGAAGTAACAACTGAGTTAGAGGATATATGTATTAAAGCATGCAAAGCAGTAGATGGGAAGATAGTCGGTGTTGATTTAATGGAGGATGAGTCTAGAGGATTGCTTGTGCATGAGGTTAATCCTACCACAGAGTTCAAGAACGTTGCTAAGGTATCAAACCCAAGTATAGCAGATGAGATTGTAGAGTATATAATAGATGGTAGTGATTACGCGTAATATACATAATACAGATCAGATAGTATGTGGGGTTGGTGAGCATAAATTAATGGTATCTGATGCCTATGCAATAGAACTGCTTAAGAAGGCCTTAGAGATATACACTCCTTCTAAGCAAGAGCATGAACTTGCAAGGCTAATAGCAGAGAAGGCCTCAAACGAGCTTGGGTTCGAGAGGGTGTATATGGATGACGTTGGTAACATAATAGCAAGGAAGGGTTATGGCTATCCTAAAGTGCTTCTGTGTGGGCATATGGATACAGTACCTGGGTATATACCAGTATGCATAGAGAATGGATTGATATATGGTAGAGGGGCATCAGACGCAAAGGCACCACTGCTATCTCTACTATTGGCAGCTGCATCTGCAAGGGATTGTGGTACCATAATATTTGCTGGATTAGTTGATGAAGAGGGTAATGCCACAGGTATAAAGAACCTATTGAAGAGTGATATAGAGGAGATAGATGATGTTGATTATGCCATATTTGGTGAGCCTAGTGGGATAGATAATATAACGATAGCATACAAGGGCAGGGTTGCTTTAAGCATAAAATGCAATGTAGGCAACAGCGCACATGCAAGTGCACCTATGCTTGCTGGTAATGCCATAGAAGAGGCATTCATGCTCTGGAATAGGATGAAAGGCTCGTTAGCAAGTATAGATAAGTTAACTTACTGCTTAACAGAGATAAGTGGAGGAAGTAGTCATAATGTTACCCCAGCAGAGTGTACCATGACTATAGATATAAGGGTACCAAATGGGATGAGCACTGATAAGATAATAGGAATAATAGATGGTGTTATAAGTGATTTTAACAATAACAGTAAGGGCAAGGTAAATGTAGAGTATAGTTTAGAAGATAAGACAGAGCCTTTTGAGGCAAGACATGACTCTCCATTGGTTAGAGCATTGGTGTTAGCTGTTATAGATGTTAAACATAAGAGACCCATGCTAATAAGGAAGAGTGGAACTGGAGATATGAATATTCTAGGTAATGCACTTAACATACCTGTAGTTACCTATGGGCCTGGAGATGCCCATTCTTCTCATACAAACAATGAGCATGTAAGTATAGATGAGTATACAAAGAGTATAGAGGTGCTTAGAAGAGCACTTTACCATCTCTCAAGGTTGCATAAGAAGATGCAAAGGGAATGAACTAATGATAATATAATATGGAATGGATAGATAGAGAAAGTTTAGCTCTCCTCTTCCCCTTTCTTTTATCTTAATTTAAAAATGATTTTATAATGTGTACACTAAGTCAGAGTTGATAAGGGTTGGGCAATGGTGATGTAGAGAGGCATAAAGGGCATGATGTTATATGCTTATTATGCAATCTATTGGCTAGGGAGTTCATAGATTATGAAAAGGTATTGAAGAATAAGAGACCATTGCTCTATGCTAAGAATAAATGCTTATGTATCTATACTTATGAATTCTACTGTAATGATTGTAAAGAGAACATAGTATTAAATAAGAAAGGGAATTAATAACGACTTGTTAATTTGGTAACTTGATTATCTTTAATGATTAGTGGGCGGGAAGTCTGTCGGTTCCTGAGTACGGCTCTCACTCTTCTCTTGCATTAGCAAGATATAGAAAAAATGACTAATTAACCTTTGCTATCAAGGAAGCAATCCTTATATATAAACCTAACC
>CAZLZM010000074.1:0-6250 GCA_964563995.1 uncultured Nitrosopumilales archaeon | reverse complement strand
GCCACAGCTGGATAAGTAATAACAATAAGTATAAAAAGATTATTTTATTTTATTAATTTTTAAATAAACTTACCTTAGACTATCATCTAACAGTTAATGATGATTAACATTATTTATTTTTACCATTAAATCAATTGTCTATTCATTTATTAATCCTTTCTAACATCCATTATCTCTGCATCAGATACAACCATCACCTTATGCTTACCCTTCTTAAGTATATACTGTAATGCATCGTTAACACCTCTAAATGCTATTACACCTAACCTCTTTATGTATACATCTGGCAGCATAGTTACTAAGCATAACTCGTATCTTTTCTTAGCATCATTCAATATATTAACATACTCTAAGCCTTCCACATACCCATCATAACCTGTACCTTCTATTAGCATCCTTAATGCTTTACTGAAGCCCCTTCTGCACTCTGCCAATAACACTATTATACCATCATCCTTAACATTACCCATAACGTTCCATAATGCTAATAATGCATCATCTAAAGTGTCAGAAACAGAAGGATTTAACACACATGCTTTACAATTATCTAGATCCTGCTTGATCAACATATCCTTAACAGCATTATAAGACTCATTTACATCAGTTACCGATAAGGCTAGTAGTCCACTATCGTTGTATAGTAACTCTATAGATATACCATCTAACCCGTTAATATAATCATGTGGTTCCAGCACCCCTTGCTTAATGTAATTAGCATATACATTATTCATAACTTGAGCATCGTTCCTTATAAGCCTGCTCAATGTACAAGAGTATCTGAATATAGGGTCTACTGTTGCACGTGATATGAATATGAACTTGCCCTTTATGTTACTTACATTGTTAAGGTACTTTATTCCTTTAGCCTTGGCTATATCAGCCCTTGTTGCATACAGATCTACATCTTTATTAAGCATACCAACTATGCTTAATGCAATATCAGAGGTATCTAGCAGTATTATGCCATCGTATCCTTTGCCTATACCATCTAACCTCTCCTTTATCTTTTCATGCTTCATAGGCTCTATGCTAATCTTGTAGTGTTTAAGCAGGTTCTCACTCCTAACATCAAGTATAGAATAACTGCTCCCATATCTCAGCCACAGCTCTGGCATAGCAAAGGTATATAATATATGCAGGTAATTAAATCTACCATGTTACAAGAGTTAGCAGAGTTCTTACTTAAATCCAACTCAATAAGATTTGGTCTATTCAAGCTCTCTAGTGGGAAAGAGAGTACATACTATATAGATCTTAGAACATTACCTAGTTTCCCAACTTACTTTAAGATGGTCATAAATGCGTTGAAGGAGAAAGTTGAGCAGCATGTAAACCTAGACTCTATAGATTACATATGTACTATACCTACAGCTGGTTTGGTATACGCATCTGTATTAGCATACACTTTAGATAAAGGTATGATATACGTTAGGATTGAACCCAAAGATCATGGTACTACACAACTACTTGAGGGTTACCTTAGACCTGGGTCTAATGTACTATTGCTGGATGATGTTGTAACTACTGGAAGATCCTTACTGCATGCTGCTAATGTTGTGAGGAGTAATGGTGGTGTTGTAGAGAATGCGTTAGTACTAATAGATAGGTGTGAGGGTGCTAGTAGACTGTTAGCAGACAATGGTATAAGACTTGCGAGTGTAGCAAGGATAGATGAGATAGCAGAGATCTTATACAACTCTAACATGCTGGAAGAGGATATGTTAAGGGCTATAAGACTACAGATAATAGACAGCAGTAAAGACTAAATTAATTAATTAAATTATAATTGAATTAATAATTAAATAAAATTTCAATGATAAATTTAATTATTAAACTGTTTACTTATTGGTTTATTAAAAATTGATCGTGATCTTATTTGTATATCATCAGGTTCTTCTCCTCAAGTTGTATATGTAGATTCTGCACAGCTCTGTAAACATCCTCTTCCTTCTTTGCCCCTGTGCATACTAACTTACCAGAGGCAAAGAGTAGTATTACAGTCTTTGGCTCCGTCATTCTATGTATCAGTCCTGGGAACTGCTCTGGTTCATACATGCTTCTAGGGAGTGTTCTTGCTGCTTGCTCTAGATGTATCTTGCCTCCTAGGCTAGCAGATGCAACTATATTCTGTATCTCTATTACAGGTTCGTTCTCTATAGGTATACCTGCCTTCTTAAGCCTGCTTACAACTGTCTTAACAGCCTTCTTAGCCTGCTCCTCAGACTTTGAACCAGTACATACCATCTTACCCGAGCTGAATATCAATGTAGCCGTCTTTGGTACCTTTAATCTAAATACTAACCCTGGGAACTGATCAGGATGGTACTCAACATCTGGAAAGAGTTGGGTTATCTGATTTAGATTTATAGTTTGGTTAATCGACGCAGATGCAACTACATTCTCTATACTTATGATTGGTTTTGTTTGTGGCATGCCTATATACCTTATAAATACTAGGTATATAAACCCTATATATACTAAGCAATTGGATAAGTTAATACACTGAGTAATATAATTTAAACAAATAAACAAACAACAGATATGAAAAGTCTATAAAATACTCTTCTCTATTACATGCTCATACTCCTTCTCTATAGCATAAAGTATATCCATGTTGTTTATACTATGCATACTTTTTGCTATGGCAGCTATACATGCACCTCCTGCACCAACACCCTCCTTAACGAAGCCCTCAGTGTATGCTCTTAACCCTCTCTTGCTTGATCTATCTAGCAATGGATCATAGTAGAGTAATGGTATACTGCTATCTATAGATTCCACTAGCCCTTTTATATCCGCAGAGCAATCATTTATGACATAGGATGTTGTAGCTATAGCAATATTATTTAATATTGCACCATCTATAAGACCATTTATGTTCAAAGACTTTATAATTGCAAGTATAGCAGCCATCTGAGTACCTCCAGCAAGTATAACTTTTACATTAGCATATTTTATGGCACCAATGCTTAAACCTGCTACACAAGGCATCATTGGATCACCAAGCATGGATATTGCATCAAAGGGTCTCTTTGCTAGAGACCCCATATCTATTCCAGCACTTTTCATACCCTCATAAGCAACCTTTAGCTTAAGGCTATGTGGGTTATCTGGCATGCTGCTGCTTACCTTAAATCTAGCATCTATGCCTAAAGCAAGCATAACAGCTAGTGCTGTTGTTGTACCTGCTGGTATACTCTCCCCTATAACTAAACACTCTGAACTCTTACCCAATATACACCCTAACTCTATACTGGAGTAGAATGCGTTAGTGACATCTTCAGTGCTTAATGCCTTACCATATGCTATGTTGTCACCATGTTTAACTGCTAGTGTATAGTGCGGTATCATAGGCTTAATCTTGCTACCAGAATCTATTACATGAACTGGTATATCCATTAACCTTAATGCTGCCCTAGTTATTAATGCTGGTGTAGGCTTACCATCTGGTGTTGCTGGAATAGCATCTATGCACTTACATCTACCAGAGTAAAGGAACTCCGCATCTGCAGGAGGAGTATACTTGATCATATCTTTATTTGCTCCTGCAATGGTTATTCCATCGATCTCTGCTGTCTCTGTGTATGCTATGGATAGTATGAACCTGAACTCTTTACCTTCTATGCTTTTTATGAACTCTTTACCCTTGCCTTCATTCAACGCTATCTTTATTGAGCTCATAGCTATGAAAACCCGTTCATAAACTTAATGAACTCTTCTTTGCTCATTGGTCTTAATACAGGGTTACTTGCCTTCTCTCTCCCTATTGTTGAGTATCTCTCATCCCCATAATCATGTCCTGGATATATTATTATGTTATCATCAAGCATAGATAGTCTCTTTAGGCTATCATACAATTCTGATGCACTACCCCCTTCAAGATCTACCCTACCACATGTACCTACAAATAGAGTATCCCCTGTAAACAACATGTTTTCAACAAGTAAACATATACTATCCTTTGAGTGTCCTGGGGTATAGAGTACCTTTATCTGAGTGTAACCTAACTCTATTGTACTATTATCCTCAACCTCTATATCTTTGCTTAGAGTAGCATTCTTATGCATGACTATCTTTACATTAGGGAATATAGCCTTTAACTGCTCATTTCCTAGTATGTGATCAAAGTGTGTATGTGTATTTATTATATACTCTAGCATCAAATTATTACTCTTTATGATCTCTACAACCCTTTCAAGATCCCAGGAAGGGTCTATAACTGCTGCTTTCTTAGTATTACTATCCCATATTATGTATGTAAAGTTAGCCATATACCCAACCTTCAATTGTTTAAGTATTACCATTAGGACTCTCTCGCTTAATGAGCTATTTATTTATTTTATTCAATTCAAATAATAATTAATAATTAAACTTTTATTATTCAGCCTCAGGGGGTATTCCTATGTTCCATACTATAACATTACCACTTGTCTTACCATTGTCTACAAGCAAGCCTTTCTTTAATCTATGAAATGTTATAGTAAGATCTGCCTTCACACACTTATCATGCACATGCCCTGTATCAGGGTCTAGACCAGAAGGTATATCTACTGCTACCTTGTATGCCTTTGAACCATTTATAACATCTATAACACTAGCATATGGCTCCCTTATCTGTCCTCTTATACCAGTACCAAATATACCATCTACTATTAGATCAGTATCATTTATAATATTCTTGGTCCTCTCATCTAGCTCTCTTACTTCTATTATTTTTATACTCTTCTTCATCTTTGAGAGTATATTATAATTTAATCTAGCCTCCTCGGTCTTTATATCATCTACATTCCCAAGTAGTATTACAGTAACGTTTGCATCATAGTATGCAAGGTGTCTAGCAGAGACCATCGCATCTCCACCATTGTTGCCTAAGCCACAAATAACAACTATTCTACAACCTTTTATACTCTTACCCTGCTCATTATACAATCTTACTATGTTATATGCTATACCAGCACCAGCATTCTCCATCATGAGTAACCTTGTAACACCCATATCATGTGCTCTTTGTTCTATCTCCATCATCTCCTTGCTTGTTATAACACTTTTAAAACCCATACAAACTAATAGATATTCGATTTCAATTTATATCTAGCTTTAGTTAATAGATAGTAGGATAAGATATGGGCTTGTACAATGATATAAGGGGTTCTCTAGACCTAGCCATGGAATACCTTAGGAGTATAGAGGAGAGGAGGGAGAGGCTTATAAAGGGTAGTAGGGATGCACTCATGCTCTGTAGTAAATCTATAGTAAGTATACATGCTAATAGGATTAGTGATGCCTTAGAGCATATAAGCAAGGCAAAGAGTATAATAAACGAACTTAAACTCTTGGCAGAGGAGGATCTACAATCATATATAATACCTGTTGAGGCAGAATTGGTAGAGGCCCAAGCCTTATACAGCATATTAACAAAATATAGTATACCATTGCTTGATGAGTTAAATACTAATGCAAGATCATACATATTAGGCTTACTTGATTGTATAGGAGAGTTGAAGAGGCAGGTTTATGATAAGGTTAGGGAAGGTAAGAGCAGCGAGGCGTTCAAGTTATTTGAGATAATGGAGTATTTATACTCCTCACTGCTTCAGTTTGCTATGTATGATAACATACTTCATGGTGTAAGAAAGAAGATAGATATTGCTAAGGTATTGGTTGAGGATGTTAGAGCAATGCTCACAGAGGAGATAAGGAGGGACGCAATGCTTGAAGCAATAGAGAGGCTTGAGAGGGAGAGCAGGAGGTTGGGAGATGATTGATATAGATATCGATCAGATGATATCGATATCTATTCTATATTGAAGTGACCGCCATGACAGAACGTCCTCATTAAGTAGACCAAAGGGTATCTAGTCTTCCATACAGTATGCAGATGCGCCAAAATGGCGGATGGTGTAATGACACAGGTTTATCCGAATTAATTAATATATAGAATAGATCTGACAATCTAGTAAAAAATAAAGCAGAAAATAGAAATCTAATCTTTTCTATATATTGGAAGAGATGGAGAGAATAACCAATAATTACTATAGTTAACCGACTAATTTTTGAGCTATTTATCATATAATTTTTTATCAAAAGAATCTATACTTACTATATCCAATCTATCTTATGAGGACTCTGTTAACTTTAGATAATAGTTAGACAAACTATACTGCCCCACATAATTTCTAGTCCCCATAAAGTTTATTGATATCTCTCATGAATTCTATATATGAGATTAGAATCAGCAGAGTTAACAGAG
>CAZLZM010000073.1:0-6259 GCA_964563995.1 uncultured Nitrosopumilales archaeon | reverse complement strand
AGAGGTATAAAGATACTACTAAAAATACTACCCAAGGAGCTTGGGGAAGTTACGCTTGTGGAGACATTAAAGTCTATGAACCAAGAAGCCTTGCCTTTTAAGGCGGGGTAGCTCACAAGGCAGCTATATATATCATTATCATATATGTAATATTCTATCAAGTATAACATTTATTGCTTTGTTCATGTTCTTTGCTATATTATCATTTATAGCCTTTATGTTCTTTTCACTCTCTGTAATTATTCTGTTTGATTCGTCCTCAGCCTCTTTCCTTGCTTGGTTTATTATCCTCTCTGCCTCTTCATTTGCTAATTTAGTAACCTTCTCTTTAAGCATCTCTATCTCTTTATCTACAAGAGCAGTAAAGTTCTTCTTATAATCCTCTGTAGCCTTCACTATGGTATCTATCTCACTCTCTAATTTAGAGAGTCTATCCAATATAACCTCTATAGTAGACACATTCTTATTCTCATATTTATGATCTTCCCTCCCTTGCTCTTGCAACATATACCCTTGCCTTATAGCATTATTAAATCATTCTTTTATAGCTTATCTTTACTACCTTGTAGTTAGGCTTAGTATAGCCTTTGCTAGATCACCATCCGCATCCTCTAAAGCCTTTATAGCTTCTTCTTTAGACACATTTGCTTGCTGAGCAACTAACATTATATCATCCTCTGTGAACTTCTTTCTCTCTAAAGCCTTTTCTTCAATCTCACTTGCTATTATCTGGTAAATTGTAGAATCTTGAGCCTTTAACTCTGCCACTGTTGGTCCTTTAATTATTATCTCCTTATCCTTTGTCTTTATTATAACCTCTTGCACACCATTAAGTTCTGTCATATTAAGACCCATCCTATCTAACATGCGTCTAACCTGTCTATTACCCTTGAACATAATACAGATTATGTATTATGTTATTAAATAGTTTATTCTATATATGAGTAAACAGAAGAGTTGATACTTTCTCTAACCTTAACTGCTACACCACGCTTCATATCTCTAATTATGCATGATGGTAAAACTGCTTTACCTATAGCAATGATATTCCTATTCTCATCTAGCACAGCAACTTCACTATTAACAGTTATTTTACTACCAGCATACTTAACATGCCTACAGAACACAGATCTGCCTTCTACTATATATCTAGCAACATCGTTGCCAACTATTATACAATGCTCCATGAATATATGTTCTTTAAGCAATAACCTTGCAAGATCCATAGTCAATGCTATACCTCCATCCTTTCTGAACGTGCAAAGTATCTTACCATCTAGCATAACATGCTTAACCTTACCAGTACGCTTTGAGTATACGAAATCAAGTTTATCAAAGGGTAAAGATGAAGATACGCCTTTACCAAATAGCATATCCAGTGTAGCAGTAAGCCTCCTCTTAGGATCCAACATAGTTATTAAAGTAATATTAAATATAATAAATTTTAGTTTCTCACTTTCTACGAAGCATATCTTGCTATATAGCATAGCCAGGTTATAGGTAAAGTCTATATAGATCAGTTATGTAGAAGTACCATGCATTATGAACAGACAAGAAGGATACAGCTAACAGGTAGATCATCATACATAATATCTATACCAAAACGTTGGGCAGAGGAGATCGGATTAAAACCAAAGGATGAAGTAATGATAGTTAGACATGGATTATCAACTATACAGATAATACCAAAGCGGGCCATCAAACAACAACAGAGAGAGGCTACTATACATATAATTAATAAAGAGGCTGTTAGTAACATAGTAAGGAAGATAATATCTTTATATTTACGGGGTTACAATATAATAAATATCAGAGCTAGTAATGGAAGGCTAGGGCCTGCGATAAAGAAGGATATAAAGGATACTGTTAGAAAGCTTCTAATGGGAGTAGAGATAACCTCTGACTCTATTGATAACATAACATTGCATGTATTACTCAATGTTATGGAGCTTAGTATAGATAATGCATTCAAGAGGATGCTCCTATTAGCAAAATCTATGCTTAAAGGTGCAATGTTGGCATTTAAAGAATCTAACGTAGAGTTAGCAAAGGAGATAATAGCAGATGATGATGAGGTTGATAGATTCTATTTCTATATAATAAGACAGTTGAATATAGCTATAGAGAATGAGTACTTACTTGCTGATATGGGTCTGCTAAGACCTACCCACTGTTTAGATTATAGGCTTGTAGTTAAGAGTATAGAAAGAGTCGCTGACCATGCAACCAATATAGCACAACAGGTGATTGAGAGTAATGTAGGCATAGAGCAAGCACTTATAGATAGTCTTATAAATGCTAGTGATGAGGCAATAAACATAATAGATAGTGCATGCTTGGCATTATTTAAGATGGATCCTGTAGAGGCTGAAGAGTCGATAGTTAAGGCTAAGGAATTCAGAATAGATGTTAACTTGAGTAGTTATAGAATGAGTAACGATTCTCTCTACAAGGCTAGGTTTATTATTGATAATATTAAGAGGATAGTTGAGTATGCTAGTGATGTAGGAGAATTAGTGCTAAATATGACTATAGATAACATGAAAGGAAGTAATGTAAGTGTAGAATTAGTTAATAAATAGCAAGATGCTTAATTATTATGTATGATTATGATGAGTAATAACAAGAACTACTACCATGATGATAGCAATAACAAGGTTATACTTATAACATACCCCTATGAGGACTCTATAAAGGAAGCATTAGCGTTGGCAGATGCTGCTGGATACAGGGTAGTTGCTACGGTTACACAGAAGTATCTTATGAAGTCCAAGTATGGGATAGGCGCTGGTAAACTTGATGAGGTAAAGTCTTTAATTAAATCACTTGATGTTAGGAGGATAGTATTCGATGAAGTATTGAAACCTACACAAGAGTACAATCTAGCAAGTGAATTGAATGCAGAGATAATAGATAGAGAGAAGTTGATACTCTGTATATTTGAGAGTAGAGCAAGCACAGCTGAGTCAAGGATACAGGTAAAGTTGGCACAGCTAAGGTATGAGCTCGCTAGGGCAAGGGAGAAGGTTAGACTAGCAAAGAAAGGTGAACAACCAGGATTCTATGGCTTGGGAAGGTATGAGGTAGATGATTACTATAGAGATATAAAGCGTAGAATATCTATGCTAAAGAAGAGGCTAGAAGCTGTAGCAAAGAGAAGGGCACTTTACAGGAAGCAGAGGAGTAGAGAAGGGTTATTAAGTATATCCCTTGCAGGTTACACCTCAGCTGGGAAGACTACTCTATTCAACACTCTTGTTAATGAAAGGCATGATACAGATAAGGGTATGTTCACAACTCTATCAACGTACACTAGAGCCTTAAGGTTACCTACTAGCAACGGCAGCATGAAGATACTGTTATCTGATACTGTAGGGTTCATAAGCAAGTTACCAGCATACATGATAGAAGCGTTCAGATCAACCTTAGAAGAGTTGACATTTGCTGATTTAGTGCTACTTGTTATAGATATCAGCGAACCTTTAACAAATATAATAAAGAAGTATGAGAGTAGTGTTAAGATATTAAACGAGTTGCAAGTATCACAGGCTAAGGTATTTTACGTATTGAATAAGATAGATTTAGTTAATGACTATACAGAGATAGCAAATAAAGCAAAAGAGTTGAACATAGATAGCAGTAGATACGTTGCTGTATCATCAAAATATGGTAAGAACATAGATATCTTACTCAATAGAATAAACGAGTTACTTGATAATATGTGCAAGGAAAGGATAGATCTTAAAAGAGAGGAGTATGGATATTATAGTAGTGAGTATGATATTCAAGAGGTTTTAAGGTTGAATATAGACAATAATAATTAATTAAATCAACATTATAAAAATAAATATTAATTTTCAATGAATAAATAGAGATCAACTAACATGGTAGGCAAGATCGTAGTGCTTAGATTAGGGCATAGATATGTTAGAGATTATAGAGTAACTATGCATACTGCATTGGTGGCTAGAGCATTTGGTGCAAACAGTATGCTACTTGCAAGCGATGATGATAGTATAGTTAAAGGGATAAAAGAGGTTAACTATAGATGGGGAGGAGAGTTTAAGGTTATATGCATAGGGAGCGATTGTTGGCTTAAGGCCATTAACCAATTCAAGAATGAGGGAGGGATAATAGTGCATCTAACTATGTATGGATTACATGTAGATGATGTTGTAGATGAGATAAAAGTAAGATTCAACTCTGATAGAGATGTGATGGTTATAATAGGTGCAGAAAAGGTACCTAGAATTGTATATGAGGTTAGCGATTACAACGTAGCCATAGGTAATCAACCCCATTCAGAGATAGCAGCGTTAGCACTATTCCTAGATAGGCTGTTTGATGGTAAAGAGCTAAGATTAGAGTTCAAGGGTAGGCTACGAATAGTCCCTACTGCTAGAGGTAAGAATGTTATAAATATTAAGGAAGATGAAGATGCGTGTAAACCATCATCTAACTAGAATCGTTTTATATGCAAAATAATAATGTAACTTATAGTATATATCTTGCATAACTTTCTATATAGAAAAATGTTATGCATAATTTTTAAATAGAACGCTACCGTAAGGATTAACATGCCAATAAAGAATGGTAAAGAGTATATAGAGAGCTTACGGAAGAGGAAGATAAAAGTTTATCTGTTTGGCGAACTGATAGAGAACCCTGTTGATCATCCTATAATAAGACCATCAATAAATGCTGTTGCTGAGACGTATGATCTTGCGATTAAAGAGCCTGAGTTGGCTACAGCATACTCCCCATTGATAGGCAAGAGGGTAAATAGATTTTTGCATATTGCAATGAGTGCTGATGATCTAGTTAAACAGAATGAGATGCAGAGAAGGTTAGGACAGATAACTGGTACCTGCTTCCAACGTTGTGTTGGTATGGATGCATTAAATGCATTATATTCAGTAACCTATGAGATAGATGAGAAGTATGGTACAGAGTACCATAGAAGGCTTGTAGATTTTATAAAGTATGTACAAGAAGAGAACCTTGTGATAGGTGGTGCAATGACAGATCCTAAAGGTGATAGAAGCAAGAGTCCATTGGAGCAAGAGGATCCAGATGTATTCGTCCATGTTGTAAAGAGAACAGACGAGGGTATAATTATAAGAGGAGCAAAGATGCATCAGACAGGTTGTATTAACTCACATTGGATAGTTGTTATGCCAACTATGAGACTGAAGCCAGAGGAGAAGGACTATGCTGTATCATGTGCCATACCAGTTGATGATCCAGGACTTACGTTTGTTTATGGTAGGCAATCGTGTGATACAAGGAGCATAGAAGGTGGGATAGACGTTGGTAATTCACTATATGCTGGACAAGAGGCTATGATAATAATAGATGACGTATTCGTTCCATGGAAGTATGTATTCATGGATGGTGAGACGGAGTTTGTACCTATGCTTGTTGAGAGGTTCACAACTTACCATAGAAGGAGTTACGTATGCAAGTCTGGTGTTGGTGATGTACTCATAGGAGCAGCAGCAACAATGGCAGATTATAATGGGGTACTAGACGCATCGCATATAAGGGAGAAACTGGTCGAGATGACATTCCTTAATGAGATAGTCTATGGTACAGGGATAGCATCATCATACAAAGCAAAGCCAACAAAGTCTGGTAATTACCTTAACGACGAGATGTTAGCAAACGTATGTAAGCATCATTTAACAAAGTTCGTCTTTGAGATTGCTAGATTGGCTCAAGATTTAACCGGAGGTATAGTTGCAACCTTACCATCTGAGAAGGATCTTAAGCATCCTGAGATAGGTGCTAAGCTAATGAAATACTTGGTTGGTAGAGACGGTGTCAATGTAGAGGATAGGGTAAAGATGGCTAGATTGGTTGAGAATATGACTATGGGTAGGAATGCAGTAGGTTACTTGAGCGAGTCACTTCATGGTGCTGGTTCACCCCAAGCACAAAGGATACTCATAGCAAAGTACATGAACTTAGAGGAGAAGATGAGGCTTGCAAAGAGACTCGCCCAAGTAAGTGAGGATAGTAACAATAATAGTAAAAGTGAAGTTGTTGCTACTGATGGTCTTAAACAAAAACATAAATCAATAATTAAATGATGGTTATATTGAAATTTATAAATTTAAATTAATAATTAATATAACAATAATATCAATTGCCTACATTATTGTAAATTATCAACATCTATATCTATAGACACCCTATTAATTATAGGCTCTGTTAACTTAACCACCATCTAGCAGTAGAAACCTACTCAAATCTATCT
>CAZLZM010000072.1:0-6261 GCA_964563995.1 uncultured Nitrosopumilales archaeon | reverse complement strand
GTAATATAAAGATAGATAGAGATTACAATTCTTCTTTAAATATATTGAAGAGAGGTATACAAATTCTCTTAAATAAACTACCCAAGGAGCTTGGGGAATTTACGCTTGGGGAGATCCTATCAGGGTCTATGAACCAAGAAGCTTCGCCTTTCAAGGCGGGGTAGCTCACGGAGAGTTAATTAATTAATTTTTAAATCTTTAGTTAATTAATTATAGTTAGGGTGAGGTATTAACCCCTAATCTTAGTCTCTTGTTTATAGACGCCTCTAACTCTGATAACAGTTGGAGTATATCGTTCTTCTTTGCGTTAATGTAGTTTTTACCATCATTACTTATCTTAATATAATAGAACCTTAGATCCCTGTGTACATCAGGATAGTTCTCTATAAGCATGCTTCCTAGTTTCTTTGGATCTATAAGTGCTTTAATATACTCGCTACTAGACTCAACATCACCATTCTCAATCGATGCCTTTGCTTCAGCTATGCATGTGAGTAACTCCTTCAATATGTTGGTCTGAGTATCTATGCTGCTACTGCTACTGATGCTCATGCTACTACTCTCTGCCTTATCCTTCACCTTCCCAGAAGTAAATATGCTTGCTATATCTGGTGCAAGCTCATACTGCTCCTCCTTACTCTTGGTGAATGCTGTTACAGTTCTAACTTCTTTCTTTATTATTAAACCCTTTAGTAGTAATGAGTTTATAGCCTCCTCTATCTCCTGTCTATTCATTCCAGTAATCCATACTATCTTACCTACAACATCATGGCCCATCCTTATTGCCTCCAACACAACTATCTCATTGATTCTCTTGAATACTATATCATGCCTTATATTATCTAGATCCTTGTCCTTAACTGCCTTCTTTGCATATGAGATATCTATCTCTATAGCCTTCTTAAGAGCATCTATAGCCTCTTCAATCCTTAATGCTAGAGAGAGATAACATGCCTTATTATACCAAGCCATACCATCGTTAGGATCTAGATCTATAACCCTGTTAACACAATCTATAGCCTTATCGTAGTTCTTCATCCTATAGTATGCTAATGCCTTAAGATTCCATGCTTCTGTGTTACTAGGATCTATTGCTAATGCTTTATCATATGAGAGTATTGCCTGAGAGTAATTACCTAGATGGAAGAAACAGTATCCTCTCTTTATCCAAGCATCTATGAAGTTTGGATCAAGCCGTAGAGCAAGATCAAAGTACTGTATAGCCTCTTCAAGCTCCTCATCAGCCATCTTATTAAGACCTTTCTTGAATAAGTCTTGCTTTGCATTTGTGTTAAGCCCCTTAGAGCCTTTAAGGTCTTCTATATCACCTTTGTTCTTCTCTTTACTACTTTTGCTAGAGAGGTCCCAGAATAGTTTGCCCATATGAACTATATATTTTAAATTAACATAAATAGGTTTTGGTTATATCTTAGGACTTATATTCATAGTGCTAATCTATTGAAGATTATATACTAGTTATGGTATACTTTCATACTAACTAGTAGAAAGATATATAATGAATTGACGAATGATATGGATCATAGAACTAAAGGCCTGTAGCTCAGCATGGTTAGAGCGTTCGGCTGATAACCGAATTGCATAAATAAATAATGAAAGGAATATGCCGTGGGTTCAAATCCCATCAGGACATATTTTACCACCATTCATCTTAAACTAATCAATAAGAGGTATGATAATGAGATTGAAAAGTAGATGACTATTACCTTAGGCTATATTTAGATCAGATGGTTGATTAACTATATTACCAAAACAATATAAAAATCTCTAATGACTTTATACGAGGGAGAGGCTAGATTACAAGTATTACCTTATTCTCTAGCAAAATATTTAAAGTAATTAATCTATAGTAGATTGGATAGTATATGGCAAGGTCTAGAGGGTTTAGGAGAAAGACTCGGTATCTATTAATGAAGGATAAGGTTAGAGGTCTATCTTATCTATTGCATAATTACTCTATTGGTGATAAGGTTAGCATAGTTATAGATCCTAGAGAACATAAAGGAATGCCACATAGAAGGTTTCATGGAAAGATTGGCGTTATTGAAGGTATAACAAAGAGAGCCCTAAAGGTAAAAGTACGTATAGGCAATAAAGATAAGATAGTTTATGCAAGGTTAGCTCATATAAAACCTTTAGCATCTGGTGAATAGAGATGGTAAATATAATCAGTAGAAGGGTTATAACCCTACCAGAGGTTAAAGAGATCCTAAGTAGTATAGACCCTAATGAGATGGATCAGATACAGAGATGGACTTACAACTATGCAGTAAAGTTCTCAAAGGTATCTGCCGATAAGGCTAGAGAACTGAAGGTTAGACTTGTTAATGAGTGCTTCCTAACAGAGGAGGAAGCAGTAGAGGTTATCAATGTCATGCCATCTAGCATAGAGGAGCTAAGATCATTTGCAAATGGCTGGAAGAAGCTAATACTAACTGAAACGTTAGAGAAGATACTAAAGATACTAAAAGGAGAGGCTTAGTAGCAATTGGAACAGATGCAACAACAGAATAGATATGAGGAGTACGCCTATGTATTGGCATATGAACCTAGAGGCAAGTCTAAGAGGGTAAGAGGAAGAGAGGGTCTTATAATTCAGGCTATAGGAGAGAGGTATTTAACACTGCTAGAGTTGCTTGGTATACCTAGTATTAACGTTGAGGTTGGTGAGAGAGTATATATAGGTAGAGAAGGGAGAACAAAGATACTAAGTGTTCTAGGCAAGTTAGAGTACGATGAACTTAGTCCATTTGCAAAGGATGCATTACCAGATGTTATAGAGTTGATTGTAAAGAATAATGAGAAGAGATTCCTCGAGTTCATAAATACTGCTGGACCAATAAACCCAAGGATACATAAACTAGAACTCATACCAGGTATAGGGAAGGTTATAACCATGAATATAATAAAGGAAAGAGAGATAAAACCATTTGATAGTTATGAAGATCTTTATAAAAGAACAGGACTAAAGGATGCTTACAAGCTTATAGCAAAGAGAATACTACAAGAGATTACTGGGAATGAGAGGATAAATATATTTGTAAAGAAGATATAATAGATGTAAATAGAGAATTACAATTATGAATAGTAATACTCCATATGCTAAAATCTACAAACCTTCAGAAGATACATTCTTACTTGCAGATACGCTTAGCGATGCTAAAGGCGAGAATGCGTTAGAGATTGGTACTGGGAGTGGTTACATAGCAGATATTCTAGCAAGAAATTTTAAGAGAGTTGTTGCAACTGATATAGATGTTAAGGCTTTACTATATGCAAAGAGTAATTGCAAGAATTCAAATGAGAATATATTATATATATGCTGTGATGCAGCAGACGCAATAGTAAATATCAAGTTTGATCTAATAGCTATCAATCCACCTTATATACCATCGTATAGCATAGATGATAGGAGTATAGATGGGGGTAAGGGAGGTATAGAAGTAGCAATGGGTATGTTGAAAAGTGCGATAAGGTTAATTGCTAATGATGGTGCCATATACATGGTCATATCCTCTTTAGCAGATTACAACAAGTTAATATCTTTTATCAAAGATCTAGGATTTGATGTGCTTATAATCACGAAGAGGGCATACTGGTTTGAGGAGCTCCTTGTTATTAAGATCAAAGCAGAGTAGAAGGTTATGTATGTAACTCAACAACATCAAGATCATTAAGGGTAAAGTCCTTACCAACTTTTATCTGTGTTCCATTCCTCCATACCCTAGCAAACTTGAAGTTCTTAGCAAGATCTTTATGTATCATCTCTGCTAATTCTATAACCTTTGAATTACTTTGAAGTAGTAAGGGCTCATCTACAACATCTGCACCTACCTTTTTAGTGAATACACGTATAAGCTCCATACTTCTTAATAGATCTACCATGAACCTCTCCTTATCATCGTTAAATGCTATCAAATCTATGTTAATACCATTGTAGTTTATACTTGTATAGTAATTATGGTTATTGTTGTTATTAGGCGTAACGAATACTGCTCTCTTGCTTACTCTGCCAAATATAGCATCTTCTACATCATCTAAAGTAGCATTACTATATACCTTAATTACAGCATTCTTTATACCATAGCCTTTAACAAACTCAAATATATCACTCTCTCTAACCTTATATGATCTCCCAACTATCCTTATGCCACCATGTGGTGTATACTCTATCTCAACCCTTGCCTTAGATAATATATTTACATTCCTTGCCTCGAACCACCTACATACGCTACTCAAGTAATCCAGTGATTCAACCATAACTATTATAGCGTCTGCATTCCTTGCTATACTAACGAATCTATCTAATCTATCCTCCCCTATGATGCTATCTATTGGCGTAAGTACAAGTTGTATATTTATATTCAAGGCATTGAAGATACCAATCTTTGGTCTCACTAACGCTTCATATATGCTTACGGTTTTACCAGTTAGAGACTCAAATAGCTTTATAGACTGTTCTATACTACCTACAACAGCTACCTGTAGCATACCTTCCTTCTTTACAGTCCATTCTTGCCTTGTACTGCCCTTTCGTTTACCCTTGCTCCTTCTCTCTTCTATCTCTTCCTCTAATGCTGCTATCTGTCTCTTAATGTTCATCTCAAGCTTCTCGGTTGCCTTATGCTTTGGCATTAGAGAGTAGAACTCCTTAAGTAGCCTAAGCTTAACCTCTGGGTCTTTTGTTGCTATTGCCTCAGCCCATTTAGCCTTTGCTTCCTGAGTAAGGTTGGTAACCATACAATATTATATTAAGAGAACTAAAATTAAAAGTCTAGTATCATATTGTATCATTTTAGTAATAGTGAACTTATAGTGATTTTTATTATCTCTTCATTAGTCATAGAGAATAGAAAATCACATACATAGGATAGATGATCTCGCTTAATGATATTACGTAATTATATTTATCATTATTATATATCATATAATATTCTTTATTATAATTATATATCATATCATCTTCCTAACATCCTTACTGCTCTTGCTGCTATCTGCTCAGCCATCTCTGTTGTTGTTGCATTACCTCCTAGATCATATGTTACATATCTACCCTCATTTATAACATCTCTAGTAGCATCAAATATTGCTCTTGCTATATCCTTCTCTCCAAGGTACTCAAGCATCCATGCACCAGAGAGTATTGTAGCAGTAGGGTTCATCTTGTTCAAACCCTTGTACTTTGGTGCAGATCCATGTGCTGGCTCAAACATAGCATAGTTGTCTCCTAGATTTGCTGAGTATACATTACCTATTGAACCTAGATGAGCACTTGCTGTCTCTGATACTATATCCATGAATAGGTTAGTACTTACCAGTATACATGAGTTGAACCTCTCAGGGTTCTTTACTAACTGTTGACACATGTTATCTATATAATACTCCTCTATTGGCAAACCCTTGCTAGAACATATAGAGGTTACAGCTTCCATGAATATACCATCAGTCTCCTTGAGTATATTCCTCTTTGTTATCGCTACAACCTTACCATAGCCCTTCTCTAATGCTATCTCTACTGCCTTCCTTGCTATACTAATACACTTTTTACGTGTTATCTTCCTTATAGCTATTGCAGCATCATCACCAACCTTAAACTCTATGCCAGAGTAAAGCCCTTCCGTAGCCTCTCTAACACATATGAAGTCTAATTGCTTTGCTGATCTAGCAAGTGTCTTTATAGGTCTTATATTTGCATAGAGATCGAATGTTTGCCTTAATGTTACTGCAACACTCCTTGGTGCCTTTGGCGAAGGTATCGTTGTTGTTGGACCCTTAAAGCATGCATCGCTCTCTTTCAATATCTTCCATGTACTCTCAGGTATGTATGAGTCACCTCCATGCCTCTCCCACCACTCTGCCCCTGCCTCACATGGTATAAGTTCTACACTTGTGTTGCATGCCTTTAGCACCATAATCATAGAATCTACAAGCTCTGGACCAACACCATCCCCCCTTATTATTGCAGCCTTTTTATTCATTGCCATAGATAAATTGCATTATACATGAGTAATTTAATCTTAATCTTTCTTAATAAATAAATACTAAAATTATTATGCTCATATCCATATGTTATCAGAGGGTTTTAGCTTTGGTTTGATCTCCTTTTAATCTAAGCATACTTACCAACCAAAAGAAGAACACTCCTACAGCTCATGGTATGAGTCAATTATTATTTAAGCATAATGTTTATAGAGATCTAGTTTTTATTGTAAGAATTATTATATAATTAACAGGAGCAATAAT
>CAZLZM010000071.1:0-6283 GCA_964563995.1 uncultured Nitrosopumilales archaeon | reverse complement strand
ATGATGACAATTAATAAACTATATAAACTTATGTAGGCTTTTGTAATAGACTTTTATATAAGTTATAAGTCTGTTAAACTATGAGTGCAAGTGCGGCATTTGAACCATTGCTATGGATGCTACTCTTTGGTGTAGTTGCATCTGTCCCAGCATTGATAGTGGCAAAGATGATAGCCCCAAGAAGGAGGTTCTGGAATCCTGTTAAGTATATGCCAATGGAGTGTGGGCAAGTACCAAGTGGTGAAGGAAGAACAAGGTTCATGATGCAGTACTACTCGTACGTACTAATGTTTGTAGCATTCGATGTTATACTGATATTCCTTTATGCATGGGGGGTTTCCCTCTCTGCGCTTCCTAGGAGTGTTACCTTACCAGTACTAGTCTTCCTTGCTATCATAGGAGCAGCTATGAGTTACGCCATGTATCTATCTTCTAGAAGGGATATATGGTAAAAGTAAGTAAGGTAAGGTATAGTAATGCATAATAAATATCATATTAAAATTTTATATTAATATTATATTATAGTGAAATACTAAACTGAAATCTCTATAGTAGTTAATTCAATTTTTAATAGGTAGATGATTGTACCATAACATATAATAATATTTCTAACCAATGAATACTATTGATGTTGTATAATAATAGTAGGTTATACATTTTTACTATTACTATTATAGTAATTATACTTGCCATAGTTTGTGCTAACCATGCTTATGCACATCCCTTGCTTATAGAGTCTGACCCAGCTAACCTACAAAGACTTTCAAGTGCGCCATCAAGAGTAGTTATTGTATTCAGTGAACCAGTTGAAGCAAGGTTCAGCTGGATACGGGTATATGATTCATCTAACAATAGGGTAGATAACAATGATACCAGCTATGTTGATAACAATCCAACTAAACTAGGTGTAACATTGAAACCATTGGATGATGGATTGTATACTGTAAATACCAGAGTGCTATCTCAAGTTGATGGGCATATAGTAGATTACACATTCGTATTCATGGTAGGTAACGTTACCTCCAGTAATATTAGCAATAACAGCAGCATCAATGCTATAAAAGTAAGCAGCGAACAGATTATACTGCCAGATGCTATAGCAAAGTTCCCTGCATATATAGCCCAAGTTATGGTAGTAGGATTTGCAATAGTAACGCTTTATCTATGGAAGCCTTTACATGGATTGCTTAGGATATCTTACATAAGCATTTCAAAGGTATACAAATTAACCATCATAGCAGGTGTAATGCTTATAGCATCAAGCATAGCATTAGCAGTTATACAATCTCTATCTTTGCATACAGGTATTGATCAGGTTCTTACAAGCAAGTTCGGTAACATGCTCTTACTTAGGCTAGTCAGTGGGATATCTCTACTAGTATTGGCTTATATCATATCTAGCAAGAAGAATATATATGAGGGTAGAGATGAAGAGAAAGAAGAGGTTAAGAAAGGTAATAACACTGTTGTAAAAAGGGTAAGCATAGTATTATTGATAATAGGCTCAAGTGTAATAGTTAGCACTACACTAGTAAGCCATAGTGCAGCAATATCTATCGAGTCTACAGTTACAGATCTTATACATAACATACTTGCATCTGTATGGATAGGAGGGATTATAGCATTAGCATTTGTAGTTGTGCCTAGCATAAAGCGAACAGTTAACGATATCATTGTAAGGGGTTACGCGTTATCCTTAACTATACCAAGGTTCTCCCAACTTGCATTACTATCTATAGGCATACTGGGTATAACTGGTCCATTAGTGTTATGGGGTATAGAGAGTGATGTAATTAGACTGCTTCAAACAGAGTATGGTGTAATATTAACCATTAAGCTTATACTTGCAGCATTAATGGTTATTCTAGGAGGTTACTCAACATTCAAGGTACATAGAAAGGTAGTTAGTATGCTTAGTGTTATAACTAATACCTCTACTGGTAAGGCTCATGCATATTCAGAGAGCATTGATGGTGTCTACTCATATGCAAGTACTCTACTAAAGATCGAGGCTTATGTTGGTATAGCATTGCTATTAAGTGTTGCTCTATTAACTAATACTGTACCCCCAGAGGCATATGTGCTAACAAAGCTCTCTACTGCTAGTATTGGAGCAGGGAGTATAGTAGGAGAAGAGGGCGGTGATAGTAGAAGTATTAGTCTAACATCTATAGTTGCAGACTCAAATTTAGAGCTTACAATAAAACCTGCTAGACTAGGTATAAACACTGTATATGTTGTAGTAAAGGATAGTGATGGTAATGAACTGAAGGATTTAAGCAGTATTAAGCTTAAGGTTAGGCCTAGCCATGCAGATGTAAGTCCAGTAACATATGAGCTGGTTAAGGATAGCAACCATAATAGTAGATGGTTTAGCAGTAGTGTAGCATTAACATCCAATGGGTTATGGAACTTTGAGGTTAATGCTGAAAGGATGAATGCACCAAGTATATCAGCATCGTTTGATGTTATGATAAAGCCTGATCTAAGTGAGATGAGGTTCGATGTTAAGGAGTATCAATTACCATACAAGGATTCTATACCACTCTACCTACTCTACAGCAAGGAGGATAACGCTATATGGGTAAGTGATGGTAGCAAGGCAAGTGTATGGATGCTTGATCTAGCAAGCGAACAGTTCAAAGAGTACAAATTCAATGGTGCCATATCAACCATACTCGCTAGAGACTTACATGGTAGAGTATGGTTCGTAGATCCTGTAAGCAAGGTCTTTGGATACATAGATATAAATAACTATAGTAAAAGTAGTGATGCACACATATTCAATGTACCATATGGTGCTCTAGCAGTTTACATACATGTAGATAGCAGTGATAGGATATGGATTGCACTTGTGGATAAAGGTTCAATACTTATGTATAATAGTATAGAGGATGTTGAGAAAGGCAATTATAGGGAGTTTAAACTACCCCAAGGGTTTGCACCAACATACATAACTAGTGATATATTCAACGATGTATGGTTTACAGCAACTACCAATAATAACTATGGTGTTATAGGTAAGATAGATGCAGGTTATGATAGCAGTAAAGATGATAAAGAAGCGGTGAAGCTACTCGATTATAGGCTAAGTGAACCTCTTGCTATGTATATTAGCAGAGATGGATCCATATGGGTATCTGAGCATATAGGGAGCCCAGCTAGGATAACATACATAGACCCTCTACTTGGTATAGTTAACAGTTACAATGTTATAGATAATGATGCCCTCCCATATGGTATACTACAGGATAAGTTAGGTAATGTATGGTATGCTCAGCATACAGTTGATAAGATAGGAGTATTTGATGCTTATAGAGGCAAGATGAGAGAGGTTAGTACCTTAAGTAAGGCATCACTTGTACAATGGATAACTATAGATGATAATGGTAATGTATGGTATGCAGCATCTAGAGCGGCAAGTATTGGAGTTATAAGATGGTCTACTATAGAGGTATCTGGGCAAGAACAGTTAAACTCTAGCAATAGTAGTAATACTACAGCAACAAAAAATAATAATAATGTAACAGCTGTAATGGAATCACCTAGTAAAAGATATGTAGAGATCTTTGCGCCTTCTCTAGCTGCATTAATAACAAGTATATCTTTGATATACTTAAGGTCATCAAGCGAGTATCATAAAACTGTTAGGATGATTAAGAAGAGATGAACAATCTTATGGTAAGTTGATATCATTATAAGGTATCTAGTACAAGAACAAAAGATACAAGAGATACCACAAGGATATATAATATGTTAAACTTTTTATTAAGCACTTGGTAGAGTAATAGTTTTAAGAATCCCCATAACTAAAGTCGGAGATTCTTGCAAAGTTGTTCATCATATAAATCACTGCAAGGAGACTCCCAAATTTATTCGTGAAGAGGAATTGCGGTATAGGTTAAATACCTAAATTTGCATATATGCTGATTGGAATGGAGCTCTCTAAAACGGTCGTATGCAGACTTATCTGTCTGCTGAGGACTTGGAGATGCTCATCACAGTTAAGGCTTTCAGAGATGCATGCACTATATTTCTAAGGTTGCCTTTGAGAAAAGAGTGTTTAACCCAGTAGCTCTCCACCACATGGTTTACAGAGAGACAAGAGAGGTTTAAGCTTCCAGCAGACCTCGCTATCAGAGCCAGAGATAGGGTTGTTAAAGCATACAAGCTGAGGAGAAACAAGCTTCTCACATTCAAGAGCCTTTCTATGTAGCTGGATGAGAGGCTTTTTAGGCTTATCTATAAGCCCGATGTAATCATTGCGTCCATCTCTACACTTGAAGAGAGTTAAAGTTCCGCTTGATATAGGAGAATATGAGGAAGCTTCTCGAAGATGCTAAACCCAAACATGCGGTTCTGGTTTACAGAGACAGGAAACTCTTTCTCCACATTACGATAACTAAAGAAGTTCCAGAGCCTGAAGGCAGTAACCCTGTCGGTGTCGATATTGTCATGAAGAAACCAGATCTCTTAATCATGCTGCAACCTCCTGTTTCATTCTGGAGCCTTATCTTGCTTTTGTAGATACAGATTACATTCTATGGTATTGGTATTGTTATATTATAATTTAGATGATTCATAAAAATGAATCATGTTATTAAAACAATCGGCTTTCTTGCAGAATGTATAGTGTAATATAGATAAGGGAGAATAACAACAATAAATAATATATCCACTTGTATACATCGATACCATTATGAATAGCAATCTAAAAGAGAAGGATAAGAGGTATGTATGGCATCCATACACACAGATGAGAGATTATATAAGTATACTAGATGCACCAGTCATAGTAAAGGGCGAGGGTCCTTACCTAATAGATGAGGATGGAGTTAGATACTTAGATGGAGTTGCAAGCATGTGGTGTAATGTATGGGGACATACAAGGCAAGAGATAGTTGATGCTATAATAAATCAGGTTAAAGAGCTACAGCACTCCACACTCTTTGGTTTAACCAATGATAAGGCTGTTATACTTGCTGAGATGCTTGTTAGCATAGCAGAAGGCATGGGTAAAGTATTCTATAGCGATAATGGATCTACAGCAGTTGAGGTTGCATTGAAGATGGCGTTACAGTATTGGTACAACAAGGGCTACAGTAATAAGAGAGTATTCATCTCATTAGAGAATGCGTACCATGGAGATACTGTAGGCGCAATGTCTGTAGGCTACCTGGAGCATTTTTTTAAGCCATATGAGGCTATGCTATTCAAGGTAAAAAAGGTACCTACACCATACATGTATAGAAAGTATTTGAGTATGAGCAATGATGATTATATGCAGTATTGCTTAGATGTTCTTGAGAAGGAGTTAAAGGAGCATAATAATGATGGTAAAGGCAACAGTATAGCAGGAGTAGTTATGGAGAGTGGAGCACAGATAGCTGGAGGGGCTATAGTATACCCTAAAGGATACCAGAAGGCTGTAAGAGAGTTATGCAACAAGTATGATACTCTATTTATACTTGATGAGGTAGCAACAGGGTTTGGTAGGCTAGGTTCTATGGTTGAGTATATAGAGCAGGAGAGTATACCAGATATAGTAGCATTTGGTAAGATGCTCACTGCAGGTTACTTGCCATTGGCAGTTACTCTTTCTACGGATGATGTTTACAATGCATTCTTAGGCGAGTATGAGGAGCATAAGCATCTCTTCCATGGACATACATTCACTGGTAACCCTATAGCATGTGCATGCGCAATAGCAAACATAGAACTTTATAAGAGAGAGGATCTTATAGCAAGGGTTAGGAGCAATGCTAGGATCATAGAAGACAGGCTAGATGAGTTCATGAGTTATAGCATAGTTGGTGATGTTAGGCATAAAGGTATGCTTCTAGCAGTAGAGTTAGTTAAGGATAGAGCAAGTAAGGTTCCATTAAGGTTAAAGCATAGAAGGGTTAACTATGCTATAATGCAAGAGGCGTTCAAACGCAGGGTATTCTTGAGGCCTTTGGGGCATATAATGCTTATCATCCCTCCCCTTGCATTAAGCAAGGATATCCTTAACACTCTACTCGATAATGCTTTAGATATAATAAATACATTACAGAGAGATACAATGTAATATAATTAATTGAATTGAATTTGAATAATATAATGTTCATAACGCTTGTGACATCCCCCTTATATAAGGACGAAAACCTCGCCTTTTAAGGCGGGGGATGATACTATACGAACGAATAGACTTAAATACGTATAAATAATAATAATAAAATAATAATGCAAGTATTAAACTACAAGTATAGGCTATATCCTAATAAACTATATGAAGAAAGGT
>CAZLZM010000070.1:0-6353 GCA_964563995.1 uncultured Nitrosopumilales archaeon | reverse complement strand
AGTGATTGTAAAGGAACCTACATGCTTCTAGGTTAGACTCTAACCTTTGCTCATATAGTTTATTAGGATATAGTCTATACTTGTAGTTTAGTATCTGTTGCATTATTATTTTATTATTTCTTTTATACGGTATTTAAGTTTATTTATTTGTTCGTATAGTATCATCCCGCCTTGAAAGGCGAGGCTTTCGTTCTTTTATCAATTGCTGCCCAATATTCATATATACTGCTATAAGACATATACTAATGTGAGATTAACAGATACTGCAAGAGTATACGCTCTAGGCTATATGCTAGAGCATATAAGGGTTAGATTCAAGAGAAGCATAACTCTAGATACTTTTGTAAAGTTGGATGCTAAAGAGGATGAGAGCAGAGCTCTACCAAGATGGTTGGCTAAGATACTTGCAATGCATGGTATTGTTGATATCCAAGGAGTTGATATGAGGATAGAACTGCTTAGAGCATTAAGTAGAGAGAAGATAGCTGGTGATAAGTTAAATGCCTTAAGGCAAGACTTTTACATAAGTATAAAGGACTTTATAACTGAGGCAAAGGGTAGAACAGAGCAAGAACAGAAGGTTAACATAGATAGATTGCTTATTACACTTCAAGATATCATGCTTTTAAGGCTTGATAAGATAATGGGTTACGCTAAATCAGTATATGCTATGCAAGAGGTTGAGCCTAGACTAAGCGTTGAGGAGAAGATACTGCTTAAGAGTCTTCATGATGCTATAAATGAGTTCAAAGATTATATAATGAGGTATAATAGCAATGACTATAGCAGTAGTAGCAATAGTAGTGTTAGTACTAATGAAGCCAGCAAAAGGTAACAAAAGGTAAAATGGTGATGATTTATGATATCATCTGATAGTGATACTGTAACAACAACTTCAATACATGAGATACTTGAAGACTTTTTA
This sequence comes from uncultured Nitrosopumilales archaeon, assembly GCA_964563995.1. Lineage (GTDB taxonomy): Archaea > Thermoproteota > Nitrososphaeria > Nitrososphaerales > Nitrosocaldaceae > JBBIQH01. Next base: position 5,428 of record CAZLZM010000070.1, on the reverse strand, counting down.
AAGAGTTTTAAGGATAGTAATGGCTCATACAAGTATAGACAGCAGATAGAAGCTATGAGATCTAAGCAGACAAGATCAATAGTTATAGATTACAATGATCTGGCATTATACAATCAAGATATAATTATTAAACTTCATGAAGAGCCTAAAGATACGTTAGAGGAGTTTAGCAGAGCGGTTTATTCTGTATTAAAGATCTCAGATACAAAGTATGCTGAAGAGATCAAGGATGAGATAAGGGTTAGGATATCAAACTATCCCCATGAAGTTAAGATGCGTGATATAGATGCTGATCTAATAGGCAAGTTAATAACAACTACTGGCATGATTGTTAGAGCCTCCGAGGTTAAACCATTTATAACTAGGTTGTATTACAGATGTAGTAAGGGTCATGAGGATTATATAGCAAGGGAAGATTATGTTAAGAGAAAAGGCTCTTCTAGCAAGGTTCTATGCCCTAAATGCAATGAAGAAGAGATATACGTGGATGTTGAGAAGAGCAAGTTCAGTAACATACAGATGATAAGGATGCAAGAACTACCAGAGGACTTACCCCCAGGTCAGTTACCATACCATATAGATGTTATACTAATGCATGATCTTGTAGATAATGCTAGACCAGGGGACAGGATAATGCTTACAGGTATAGTTAGAATTGAGAAGGATATAGAGAACAAGAGTCTAGATCTACCATTGTACAAGATAAAGATAGTTGCTAATAACATAGAGTTCATAATAAATAGACAGAAGGATGATGCTATAGGCAATAGTAGGTTAACAATAACCGATGAGGATGAGAAAGAGATTAAGAGGTTAGCAAGTAAGGATAATATCTATTGGTTACTTATAAACTCATTTGCACCACATATATTTGGACATGAGATAATAAAAGAGGCTATACTCTTACAGATAGTAGGCTCTCCTGCAAAAGTACTTGAGGATGGTACCAAACTAAGAGGAGATATAAATATACTACTGGTTGGAGATCCTGGAACAGCAAAGAGTGAATTGCTGAAGTATGCTGCTAGAATTGCACCTAGAGGCTTGTATACCTCTGGGAGAGGCTCAACAGCAGCAGGTTTAACAGCAGCTGTAGTTAGAGATAAGAGTGGTATGATGATGCTTGAAGCAGGAGCTGTAGTGTTAGGAGATCAAGGCCTAGTCTGTATAACAGAGGATACAGAGATCTATACAGGCAATGCTCTAACTCCTATAAAACAACTATGGGATATGATAGACTCCCCAGTATATATAACAAGTTCTGGAAGAGAGGCAAAGCGTTGCATAATTCCTGTTGGGGTTTATGATGGTAAGAATAGGATGGATACTGGATATTATGCCTTTGCTATTATGAGAAAGAGATATGCTGGAGATATTATTAGATTAACCTTTGCATCTGGCTTAACGCTTGAGGTTACACCAGAGCATCTGCTGAGATGTGCTACAAACATGAATCTATGGAAACCTGCTAAAGATATTAAACCTAAGGATATGTTAAAGTCTCCAGTAAGGATACTTGGACCAGTGTATACTCTGAATGTTGATCCAGAGGAGGCATATGTTATAGGGTGTGTTTATGGTGATGGACATATTACCCCCTATTATATAACTATATCACAATCCAAAAAGAACCCTGATATAATAAGCATTATACAGAATAGAATACCTGGTTTATTCTCAATCTATGATAATGGTGAGAGAGTAAGAAGAGTTGGTAAATACATGCTAGTATCAAGGATGTATCAGCTATGGACCTCAGATAAACGATTCATAAATCAGGTACACTTCTTACTCAAGAGCCCATCAATAGATAATATCCTTCTACTAAGTGATGATGCGTTATGGGCTTTTATAGCAGGTGTATTTGATACAGATGGTGATTTTAACCATGTTCATGGTAAAGTATATGCAGCAAGGTTATATCCTACAACGGATGAGCATGAAGTACGTGTTATGATTTATGCATTACGTAGGTTAGGAGTCTATGCAAGAGTACATAGAACAAGGAAGGAGAACCTGGCAATTATACAAATAACTGGGCATGATCTTCTTAGGTTATTCGAAGGTATTAAGAAGTATAGTGTAAAGGTGGTACGTGAGAAGATCGATCTTAACAGTATAGTCATCAAACATAATCATAAGGGTATCAAGAGAGGGGTTGAGAGAGTAATCAAAGTTGAGAGGATTCCTTACGATGGTTATGTATATGATCTTAGTGTAGGGAAGTATCATAATTATGAGGTCTCGCTGGTCTATGTACACAACTGCATAGACGAACTTGATAAGATGAGACAGGAAGATAGGAGTGCATTACATGAGGTTATGGAGCAGCAGACATGCTCTGTTGCAAAGGGGGGAATAGTAGCAACCTTAAATGCTAGGACTAGCATCCTAGCAGCAGCAAATCCTATACTAGGTAAGTATGATCCTTATAGAAATATTACAGAGAATATTAACTTGCCTATACCCTTACTTACTAGGTTCGATCTAATATTTGCTATAAGGGATGAGCCTAATAGAGATGCTGATGCACAACTTGCTAGGCATATACTAGGCATACATAGAAGAGCAGGATATGAGAGGTTACCTTACATAAACATAGATATGTTAAGAAAGTACCTCGCATATGCAAAGAGGATAAACCCAACATTAAGCAAAGAGGCTGAGGATAAGATATTTGAGTATTATATGCAGATGAGAGCAAGTGCAAGCCCAGATGCAATAACAATAACAGCAAGGCAGTTAGAGGCCTTGATAAGACTAGCAACTGCTAGGGCTAGATTACTCCTAAAGAGTGTTGTTGATGCAAGTGATGCTGAGAGAGCAATACATATCTTCAATGTTATGCTTAATAAGGTTGGTATAGATGTTAAAACAGGAAAGATTGACCTTGGTGTATTGCATGGAATGCCACAGAGCGAGAGGAGTAAGATGAAGCTCTTCTTGGATATATTTAATGCATTAACAGGTAAGGATCAGAACCCTGTAGAAGAGCAAGCATTAATAACAGAATTGGTTAAGACTGGCAAGTTCACAGAGGATGATGCTAAGGAATGGATAAAGAAGGCACTTACCAATGGTATGATATACGAGGTTACAAGGGGATTCTACAAGAGGACTTAATAAGTAACAACAATAGATATAATGAATATGCTAATTAAGGATCTTGCATTAGATGATGATATAAGATCCATCCTAATAGATAAGCTAGGCTATACTACACTATACCCTCCCCAGCAAGAGGCTATAGAGAATGGACTCTTAAAAGGGGAGAACATGCTGATAGCAACACCAACAGCAAGTGGTAAGACCCTTATAGCAATGCTTGCAAGTGCTAGAGTTGTAAAGGAAGGGTTGGGTAAGGTGGTTTACCTTGCCCCATTAAGAGCATTAGCAAATGAGAAGTATAGGGAGTTCAAGGTACTAGAGGATATCAGGAAGTATAACTCGGGTAAATGTAATGTTATGATATCAACAGGTGACTATGACTCCTCAGGTGAGGAGTTAAATGATGCTGATATAATAATACTAACCTATGAGAAGATGGACTCATTATTTAGGCATAACGCATCATGGATAGATGATATAAGGCTTTATGTCTTCGATGAAGCACACATGATCTCTGATAAGGAGAGAGGAGCAACCATTGAGATGATCTTTGCTAGAGCATCTATGAGCAATGCACAGATACTAGCACTTAGCGCAACTATAAGTAATGCTAAAGAGATAGCGTCATGGTTGAACTGCAAGTTAATAGATACACAATGGAGGCCTACTAAACTACTTGAAGGGGTATATCATCATGGCATAATATACTATAAAGATGGTAGTAAGGTTAGCATACCATCAGTTAGCAAGTATGGTGCACCTATAGATCTTGCGATGGATACTGTGAAGGATAATGCCCAAGCGCTAATATTCACTGAGAGCAGGAAGAGGGCTGTTACCCTAGCGTTAAGTGCATCTGAGGCATTGAAGCAAGTACTTACTCCTGCCAAGGTAGATAGTGTTAGCAAGTATATCAATGCTTTACTTGAGCATGATGATAGTGAGTTAGCGAAGAGCCTAGCAAGAGCAATGAGCAACCTTGCTGCATTCCATCATGCAGGGTTAAGCCCATATGCAAGGAGCATAGTTGAGGATGCATTTAGAAATGGTGTAGTAAAGGTATTAACAGCAACACCTACACTTTCTGCTGGTATCAACTTACCAGCAAGGAGGGTTATAATAGCAAGCATAAGCAGATATGATCATGAGCAAGGCATGAGCAGCAGGATAAGCGTTAATGAGTATAAGCAGATGTGTGGTAGAGCAGGTAGACCAAGGTACGATGAGTATGGAGAGGCTATAATAGTAAGCAACTCTAGCGTAGAGGATATACTAGATTCATATATAAATGCAGAGTTGGAACCTATAAGATCTACGCTAAATGATGAGAGGATGCTTAGAAGGCATATACTTGCTAGCATAGCAATGAGCAAGAGTATTAAGGAGAGTACACTCTATGAACTATTCTCTAAGACACTTCTAGCAAAGCAGTATAGCAGTAAATACATAGTGCCAAAGTTCAAATCTGCAATAGAGTACCTTGCTGTAGAGGGTATGGTTAATGTTACAGACTCTTTATCTGCAACTAAATTTGGTAGAAGAGTAGCTATGCTATACATAGATCCAGAGTCTGCTGTTAGTATAAAGAGTGCCCTTATGAGGATAAAGGATGGCAAGAGTCATGGTAAGTTAACTTTAGGTTTACTTCATGTTATTACAGAGTGTCCAGACTTTTATCCAAGGTTACAGTTAAGGAGTAAGGATGTAGATGAGGCTATAATGCTAATAGATGAGCATGCGGATGAGTTCCTAGATGATGTAGATGAGTATAGTATCTCAAGGAGTCTTCTGGCACTATATGCATGGATAGAGGAGTACAATGATAAATATCTTTACGAGAATCTAGGTGTTGAGCCTGGGGATATGTATAGGATGATAGAGGTGAGTGATTGGTTGCTTTACTCTATTCATTCTATAGCTGAGTTACTAGGCAAGAAGCATATACTCAAGGATATAGATATACTAAGGAAGAGGGTTAAGTATGGGGTAAAAGAGGAGTTGGTTCCTCTTGTTATGCTAGAAGGGATAGGGAGGGCTAGAGCTAGAGCATTATTCAATGCTGGATTTACTGATGTTAAGAGTATAGCAGATGCAAGTATAGATAGGTTGGAGAATGTAAAGGGTATAGGGCATAGATTAGCAGAGAGGATAAAAGAGGAGGCAATTAGGATAGTAAGTAGACTTGATTAATTTTATATATATAGAAACAAGCACAATTTAAATTCTGGTAATTCATAAATCCACACAAGAGCAAGGTTTTCTTGTCTTTCAGAACAGTTTCAAAACAGATAGACTTAAATAGACAAAAGTTATAATAAGT
>CAZLZM010000069.1:0-6445 GCA_964563995.1 uncultured Nitrosopumilales archaeon | reverse complement strand
ATGTACTGACTATGCAGATATAGCATTTTATAAGGCTATATACTATTACAATGCTAAACAATATGATAAGGCAAAGACCTGCTATGAGCAAGGTTATAGTATGTTTGACGGATATGGGTTTAAAGATAAGGCATTTTATGCGGATGGAAATAGATACACTACATACAAGTTAGCGCTATTCAAAATAGCATCTGATATTACTGGTTATGGTACAAGTACTCATATTAATAGGGCAATGCGTATAATAGCACTTATGCAAGATAATACAGGAGGTGTATATACCCATTATAGAGAAGATCTTAACCCAGATAGCATGACAAATGTAGAAACTACTGCACTAGCCATACTGGCATATACCTCTCAACCTAGATCTGGGAACAATACTGATACAAGTAATCATAATCTGTACTATACTATAATAGGCGCTGTGCTAGCAGCTGGTATAACTCTAATCTTACTCAGAAGGCGTTAAGGCATTAGCATTTACCTTCTTTCTAAGTATCCCTCTATCATATTCATATGTATTAGGCTCTAATAATGCAAGCTGATGTAGTAACTGATATGCTAGTGTAACACTACAGTTCAGCATAATAGATACTTCATATGCATTAATAGTATCTCTCTTTGTCATTACATTCTTTATGAATGCTAACCTTGCTACCCTTCTATTCATTATCCATATAAACACACTAACACTTAATGAATTTTGTGTTATTGAGGCATTTTAACATCTAGAGTTATGTAGTTCTAACATCAAGTACATGATAAAATGATTAAGAGTAGACATAATTGTAAGCAAGACACCTAGGTATCTATGTTGAAAGTATATGCTCTTTCAAACTTTGTATATTCCTCTCTAATGTTATCAGCAAGATAATGTGCTGCCATTCCTATGTTATGACCCATTAACCACTCTACAACAAGGTAGTTCATTCCTGACTTCAGCATAGCGTTATATGCAAAATCTCTAAGTCTGCTAGGAGTTATTCCTGTTAGCATCCTTATCTTCTTTCCATAATAGTCATATGTATGGGCAAATACTTTACCTTGTTTATCTTCTATATACGGTATCAATGCAGAATGCAGTATTTGTGGTCTGTAATGCTTAGTCTTCTTATCTACTTTTACATTAATCAGCTTGTTTGTTAGATCTATATGTTCCCAGTTTAATGTAACAATAAATTGAGGTCTAAGCAATGTAGTGCTGCAGAGCAAGTAGAATCTTACAAGATCTACATTCTTATGTATTGCTTTAAGTCCTGCCATAATCTCCTCATATGATGGGGCTATGATTAGTCTATCCTTTGTGATAGGCTTAAACTTTAGATCAGGTTCAGGTATGTTAAGAAACCTATGCAGATGTATGATTGCCTTCAGCATGTTGTTATATGTATTTGCGTTCTGATATCTCTCAAGGAAAGCTTTTGCATCTATACCATCCTTGGCTTCATTAGCATATCTAATAGCAATTCTGGTGTATTTCTTAGCCCAAGAGTCTGATATACCCTTACTGCACAAGTATGTAAAGAATGATTCTGGCGATGCTAGAAATTCTTGCAGAAGTTGAGCTGATGCTATATTTGGTAATGCATCTATAGCCTTGTAAGCACTAGGTCGCGGGTTCAAATCCCGCCCGAGGCTTAAGCATTAAGTGTTACTAAGCATAAGAAATAGAAATTTATGAAAAAGAAAAGATTATTTAAGTATCTTGCTAAGATTAGATAGTTGGCAGATTGGGAGTTCCTTGTACCAGGCTTAGGATTAACGATACTTGGGCTTGTAGGAGTTGCTATCTCACTCTCAGGTATAGCAATGACATTCGAAGAAGGCATGCATGCTATAAGTGCTGTAGTAATGCTCTTCGGAATGATACTACTATCTGCTGGTATACTCAAAGGTGGGTTACCAAGAAGCAATGAAGCTAAAGCCGCAACAATATTCATAGTAGGCATACTTGCAGCATTGGGAGGATTACTTGCTGGTATATCAAACGTAACAACACTACCATTGCTAATAGGTGTTATATTCTTGATACTTACACCAGCAACTATCATAGCATATGCTGTACATAAGGGTAGTAAGCATGTTAAGGCTATCTCAGCCATATTTATAGGTGGTGCTATAACAGGGTTTATAGCGTTCAGTGTATTCTCATATATACAGCAGCCTGCTCAACCAAGGGTGGAAGAGCAAATGCAAGAGCAAGGGCAATCACGGCAGCAACAGCCTGTAGAGGTTCAACCAATAGGTACAAGGTTTGAGATAACTATACCTGCAGGGGCATCTGTACAAGGTAAGTTAGCATACGATCCCATTGAGGCTAAAGTTAGTAAGGGTACATTGGTAGTATGGAAGAATGCAGATAATACAGTACACACGGTAACTAATGGTGTAGACTTTAATGACCCTAACTATACAAAGTTCTTTGATTCTGGGCTGATCAATGCAAACAGTACATTTACTCTAGATACATCAAAGTTAAATGCTGGAGAATATGATTACTTCTGTATATTACATGTTTATATGAAGGGTAAATTGATAGTGGTAGAGAAAGGGCAAGGTTAATGGATTAAACTATTATTACTTTGATTGCTACCTATTTGAGCATATATGAGAGTAATAGTTAATGTTTCCATAATTAATATTTTAGAGGGTATCTCAGAGAAGGCGTATCCATATGAGGCTTGTGCGTTGCTAATTGGTAACATGCAAGGAGAAGATGTAATCATAAGGTATGTTGAAGAAGTTTATAATGCAGATAGATCTAGCACAAGTTTTAGTGTAAGGCCAGAGGATCTTGTAAGAGTATATGAGCATGCAAAGGGTATAAATTTAGATGTTGTAGGAATATTCCATTCCCATCCATACTCTAAGGCTCACCCATCTAGCAAGGATCTAAGGTATATGAGCATAAATCAGGTGCCATGGCTTATATTATCATTACTTAATAGAGAGGTTAGAGCATTCATCTATTATAATGGCAAGGTTAAAGAATTGGATATGGTTATTACTCCTTAGCGGTATAGATCCTTTATTATGCTATACCTACTATACCTATGAACACTGGCACAAATACTATTGCTACAGTGTTAAGAAGCTTTATAACTGTATTGAGTGCTGGACCAGCTGTATCCTTGTACGGATCACCTATAAGATCTCCAACAACAGCAACCTCATGCTCCGGAGTCCTCTTCTTACCCAGTAGTTCTATATACTTCTTTGCGTTATCCCATGCCCCTCCACTGTTAGCCATATGATATGCTAGGTATATACCACTAACAACTGCACCCATGAGTATACCTGCAACAGCACTAGGCCCTAATAGTATTCCAAGCACTATTGGTGTTGCTACAGTTAGTATCGCTGGAGGGAAGAGCTGCTTTATGCTTGCACTAGTTGCAATGTCTATACACTTTGCATAGTCTGGCTTAGCCTTACCTTCAAGTATCTCTGGTCTACTCTTGAACTGATTCCTTACCTCATCGACTAGCCTCATAGCAGCCCTATTAACACCTGCTATTAACTGGCTAGATATGAAGAATGGCAGCAATCCTCCTACAAGCAATCCTACTATAACATTTGGGTTTGCTAAACTATAATCGAATGACTTAGCAAATATGTTTGCTGCCTCGTGCTGGAATGCTTGTATCATAGCCAATGCCGCTAAACCAGCACTTGCTATAGCAAAACCTTTCGTTACAGCCTTTGTTGTATTGCCTACAGCATCTATTTGATCCGTTATCTTCCTATTCTCATCTCCCATACCAGTCATCTCAACTATACCTCCAGCATTATCACTTATTGGACCAAATGAGTCTATACTCAATACTATCCCTGCTAGGCTAAGCATAGCCATAGCTGCTATTGCTGTACCATATATACCCATTAGAGGGTCCTTGGTTATAGTATATATTACAGCATATGATAATGCTAGTGTTACAACTATTGATATCATGAATGGCATAGTTGATCTTAGCCCAGTTATTATACCAGCAAGCATATTTGCTGCATAACCCCATCTCGTAGACTCTCCAATCTCCTTAACTGGTTTGTACTTGTAGTTTGTATAGTAATCAGTTATCCTTTGTATTATAGGAACTAGAATAACACCTATAATACTTGTGGTAAATAATGCTAATGCCAATATATTTGAGCCTAAGACAAGTTGGGTGAATACAAAGTTCAATGCTATTGCTATGGCAGCACTAACTATGAATGCAATGTTAAGGGGTTTCATAGGATCATCTATCTTCCTAGGCGTTACTGTTAATGCACCTATCACAGATGCTATTAATCCAGACGCACCTATTATTATTGGGTATATAACAAGCCTTATAGGATCAAACCCTTGTATGCTAGTAACCAAGGCACCAAGTAGCATAGCAGCAAGTAGTGTTACTATATACGATTCATATACATCTGAACCCATACCAGCAGCATCACCTACATTATCACCTACATTATCTGCTATAGTTGCTGGGTTCCTAGGATCATCTTCTGGTATACCTGCCTCTATCTTTCCTACTAGATCAGCACCAAGATCTGCTGCTTTTGTGAATATACCTCCACCGGCTCTTATGAACAGTGCTATTAGACTAGCACCTATGCCAACTCCTGCTATTGCTATGGGTTTACCAAATGCTAGATAGAGTAGTGTTACACCTATTAGAGCCATTGCAGGTATAGCAAGACCTACAGTAGCCCCTCCTCTGAATGCTGTTACAAGGGTATAGCCTAAGCCTTTAGTTGTTGCCTGTGCAGTCCTTACAGCTGCTTTAACTGTTATCCTCATTGCTATAACTCCTGCAATAGCAGATAGCGCTGCACCTACAGCAAATGCTATACCATTAGATACACCAGATGTGAACGATATTGCTATTGCTAGCCCTACTGCAATTGGGAGTATAGTTATGAACTCACGCTTAAGGAATGCAGATGCACCAGTCCTTACAGCACTGCTTATCTCTAGCATGCTCTTACTACCTGTATGCTGCTTACCTACCCACATAGCCATAGCACCTGCTATACCTAAAGATGCTATACATGCTGTTATTGGTAGCATAGAATCTATACTCATTTTTAGTAATGAATGATACTAGGATATATAAATCATGTTGCTTTTTTAAGCAATAGCATAATTTAAGCAGGATAAGAAACTTTAAATGTTCCCTATTATGCTAAATTACTGTGTTACCAGCAGCAGCAGGTTACGATAGGGCAATAACTGTATTCTCTCCAGATGGTAGATTATATCAGGTAGAGTATGCTATAGAGACTGTAAGGAGAGGTACATTAGCATTAGGTATAAAGTGTAAGGATGGTGTAGTGTTAGCAGCAGAAGAGAGGGTAAAGAAACTACAGCTTCATACTCTAACACAGAAGATATTCCAGATAGATGAGCATATTGGTGTTGCAGCAGCAGGTTATATACCAGATGCTAGAGTGCAGGTAGATCATGCTAGAGTAATGGCTCAAAGTAATAGACTCATATATGATGAGGCCGCAGATGTTGAGACTATAGCAAAGAATATTGCAGATCTAGCACAGCAGTTCACTCAGTATGCTGGAGTTAGACCTTATGGAGTTGCACTTATAATAGGAGGCGTTGATAAGAATGGAGGAAGCATATTTACAACAGATCCCAGTGGGACCTACCTAGCATACAATGCAGTTGCCATAGGTGCTGGCTCGGATCAGGTTAACGATCTATTAGAGAAGGTATACAGAGAGGATATGACATTAGATGAGGCATGCGTATTGGCAATACAGGCAATATACCATGTTAGTGAGGATAAGACTGGTACAAAGCATATTAAGATTGCTGTGATAGATAACAAGACAAAGAAGATAAGGAGGTTAAGTGAGGAAGAGATAGCAAAGTATGCAGAGATAGCAAGGAGTAGACCATTACTGCCACAGTAAACAATAATTAATGTTAATCAGCATTTCATAAATAATAATATAATGTAGTTACAGTATACAAGCTCAAATATATAGCCCTGCTATAACATTATTATCTAATGAGTAATGTTGACTGATACTGTGATATGAAATGAATAATCTCATCCTTATAATTTATTTTTATTTTTATTATCAAGGTTATACATCTGTTACGTAAGTAGTCTAATAACTTTGGTATCTTACTCATGCCATTGCTATAATTAGTATCATTCCTATTGAGACATAAATAAAATAATCATTTTAAGAATAAATAATAAGCTTTCAGACCTATTATAAAAGAACGAAAACCTCGCCTTTCAAGGCGGGGATGATACTATACAAATAAACTTAAATACAGTATAAGAGAAATAATAAAATAATAATAATGCAACAAGTATTAAACTACAAGTATAGACTATATCCTAATAAACTATATGAAGAAAGGTTAGAGTCTAACCTAGAAGTATGTAGATTCCTTTACAATCACTTAATAGAAGAAGGATAT
>CAZLZM010000068.1:0-6541 GCA_964563995.1 uncultured Nitrosopumilales archaeon | reverse complement strand
CAAAGAAAGATAAAAAGATATAAAATGTTTAAGTAATTAACTTGATTAATCAATTAAAATAATGGAAGGTTTAGAATATTATTCATCTTATGATTATTAGTATGATAATAAGACGATCATTAACTTACTTGCATTAACCTCTCCTCTTTGTAGCAGAGGCAGATACTATGGATATAACATCCCTATCCTTCAACTCGTAATCTGCTGGTAATCTAAGCCCATCCCTAGCATCTATTGCATACAGTAATCCCTTTGCTAATTCACTATGTATCTGCCTTGCTAGATCCTCTACAGTTGAGCCTGCTGGTAAGAGGTACACATCAGGAAGAACGTTACCATCCTTATCAGATAACTTAGATATATCTGCCACTGGGTATATGGTGTTCATCTTAAGTAACTTAAAGACAGCAACATTTATTGCATGCTGTACACCAGTACGCATATACTCTCCTAGAACATCTCTCCTTATGAAGTTGAGTGCCCACTTCTGCCTCTCATTCAATCCATCTGGTTTTATAACCTCAAACCTCTCATCTCCTGGCACATATCTTATAAGCCCTTTACTCTCAGCCCTCCTTAATGTAAGCTCAGCCTCCGCACTTGCTGGTACTATAAGCATATCCTTGTACTCTTCCCTTATCCTCTTGAAGTTCTCTGCTGCAGTAGGTATATCTATTTTATTAGCAACTATTAGCGTTGGTTTTGATACATCCCTTAATGTCCATGCAAATCTCTTGCTATCATCTATACTAAAGTTCTCAAAGTCCTTGTCTTCTAGGTTACTTAACTTTAAAGCAGTACTAACATGGTGCTCCTTAACCCCTATACCAGCAAGTATCTTTGCTATAACTGTACTTAGATTCTCCCCTAATCTAATACCTTTAATTATCTTATCCCTATTACCTTCTATCAACTTAAGGTACCACATGACAAGCTCTTCCTCTATATCCGCTATATCTGCTAATGGGTCACCTGTACCAGGCTCTGTTATCCTACCAGCAGCATCTATGCTTCCAGAGGCATCAACTATATGTAGTAATGCATCTGATTGTGTAGCAACAGCAAGGAATTGATTGCCTAATCCCTTGCCCTGCCATGCACCCTTTATTAACCCAGGTAGATCTATTATCTCTATAGGTATAAACCTCCAACCATCCTTGCATAATGAGTTCCTTGGATTATCCTTCACATTGAACTCCTTGTGCACACATAATGTTATAGCATAAGATTTACCATAGTTAGGCTGCTTTGTTGTGAATGGGTATGTTGATACTTCAGCAGATGCTAGGGTAGCTGCATTAAAGAATGTAGTCTTACCTGTATTAGTCTTGCCTATCAATCCTAATCTTATTGGCACAATCTTAATTGTAGTATGAGTTATTTAAGCCTCTCTATTGCTGTTTTCAGTTCATTAACCCTCCACTCAACCTCTTCTATCTCCTCCTTGCTAAGATCATCATCCCAATGCTCTAGCAATATATTAAGTATCTCAGATGCATTGTATAATATAGCCCAGTATGGATGATGCTCTGCAGTAGTATAGGCTAACTCTAATACATCTTTTAGCCCTGATCTAGCAATCTTAATCATGTTTGCATTTGTATATACCTTTATCACACCGTTATCCTCATCTACACTTACTCTAGCATCTCTACAAGCTTCTTTAATTACGTTGATAATATTCTTATAATAATCATAATCATTGTTAATATCTCCATCATTACTCATCAGAATAACCTCTTATGCTCCTGCATGATACATCTATTGTATACAACCTTTATCCCGTGCCTTTCAGCCTCTTCAATAGCCTCCTTGTTGTATATACCCAACTGAAGCCATATAACTTTAATGTTACCACGCTCTATAGCCTCTTTAACTATAGCATGTACTTGCTCAGATGGTCTAAACACATCAACTATATCTATCTGCTCATCAACATCCCTGAGGTTCTTGTATACCTTCTTACCCAGTATCTCATCAGCATAAGGGTTAACTGGTATTACATTGTAACCTTTATCCATTAGGTACTTGGGCACTATATGAGCATCTTTACTTGGATCCCTAGATATTCCTACAACTGCTATGTTCTTCATTATTGTAAGTATAGATCTTATCTCATCATCAGAGTATCTATCCCTTTGCATATACTCCTTTCTTATCATTCATACTTATTTATTCTATTCAATTCATGCTTACCAAAATTAATCAATTAATAGGACTAATACATAGCATTACTATGAGATACTATGATAACAACTACATCAAGGTACTTAGGATGCTGAAGGGATACAATGGATACATCTCTGGTGAGTACATTAGCAAGATACTCGGTGTATCAAGAGTTAGTGTATGGAAGTACATATCACTACTTAGGAGTAAATATGGTTACATAATAGATGCAAAACCAAGAGAAGGTTATAAGCTATCGAGTATACCAGATAGATTGTTACCTTGGGAGATAATGGAAAGGCTTGAAGGTAAGAGTAGTATGGTTAAAGATATATTATACTATGAGGAGGTTAGCTCTACACAAGACATTGCATTAAGGCTGGCAGAGCAAGGTAAGCATTCCCTGCTTGTTGTTGCAGAGAGACAGTTAAAGGGTAGAGGCAGGCTTGCTAGGCGTTGGGTCTCTCCGTATGGGGGTATATGGTTCTCTCTAGTATATAAACCAGTAATGCATATAGGTAGTATATCAATGATATCATTGGCCAGTGCGTTATCGGTATGCAATGCTATAAACAGCAACCATAACCTACAAGCAAGGATAAAGTGGCCTAATGATGTTATAATAAACTATATGAAGGTAGCTGGTATACTTGTAGATGCAAGTATAGAACAGGATGAGATGCACTATGCTGTCATTGGAATAGGTATAAACGCTAATGTTAGCAAAGATACCATAGATAAGGAGATAATAGATTATACAAGACAAGGTATCGGCAAAGGTAGTGGTGATAAAGACTATTATAGTTATAGTTCAACCACATTGATGCACGAACTTAACATGCAAGTTGATAGGGCAAAGTTGTTGGCAGATACTATAATATGGTTTGAGAATATATGCAATCTGCTTTACTACGACAAGGCAAAGTTCATTGAGGAGGTTAAAAGGAATATGATATTAGGTAAGGTTCAAGTTGTAAGCAAGGAAGAGAGGATAGAAGGATATGCAGTAGGAATAGATGAGGATGATGGTTCATTACTTTTAAATGATGGGGAAAGGATAAGAAAGGTTATTGCAGGTGATGTATACATCAGATATGCTACTTCATGATCTACTTTGCTAAACCTATAAGCTCCCAGTTCTGCCCAATCCTTCTCTTTAGCTTTAACCTCTTTATGAAATTACGTTCATTCCTTACCTTTGGTACTGGACTATGCTTTGGTCTAGCTTGCAGCTTTGGTGTCTGACTCCTAACCTTCCCTGCCTTGGTTATCGAACCATGTGTTGGCATAGTATATCTTCACCTAAATTACCATTTTATCCAATATAAAAAAGTTAATATCCATTGTGTACTTATTTAAAGTATGGATATAAGGATACTTGTTGTAGGTGCAGTGCTTATTGCTGTAGGCGTTATAGTAAGCTCTATGTTCAGTGGATTCCTTGTCTCTGGTCCATTGAATGTGTGGAATGAGGCTAGAGGTATAGCACAGCTAGGTACTATAACAGCAAGCATAGGTGTTTTAATGGTTATCATAAGCTTTGGGCTTGGTAGAAGGAAGAGGGGTAAAGGAGACTTATACAAGCAACAAGGCAAACCTATGTAAGTGTTAAGATAAAGGATTTAAGTCCCATAGTTCTAAATTATAATAATGAGTCTATTCCTTGCACAGAAGAGGTTAGCTAGGAAGGATATGCATACAGTCTATGATGCAGCATTTGCTAGACTTGAGAGTCTATCAGATAAGGAGTTGATGGATATACTTAAGGATAAAGATGTTAGTGGTGAACTTGTTACAAAGGCTAAGTGGATACTCTGGAAGAGGTTAGATCCACAGGATAGGGATACAGTAGAGGTATAGTTAAAAAATATCAGCATAATATCACAATATAACGGCATTATGAATTACTAGCAATGGCTATTCTACACTATTATTACGCTATATTACTATTACTATTATTTATTATCTTACCTCTAAATTGATTTAAAGAATTAGTTAGAAGTATCTCAGTATGTTATGGAATGTATCCCTTAACGCTGGAACCCTATCAATCTCCCTTATCATATGAACTAGCTCATCTATACTTGTTGCATTATTCACTCCAGCTGCTTTATATATCTCTTCAGCAAATGCTGTGCCTACAAGATCGTTGCCTCCATAGCATAGGCATACTTGGGCCATCTTCTTACCTAGGGCAAGCCAGTATACAGATATACTATCTATTGCATTCATAAGCATAAGCCTAGATACCGCTATTATCTTAAGATCGTATGTTGATGGATAATCTTTAAGCATTCCTTTAGCAAGTAGTTCAGTGTTATCTTTACTGAACCTTAATGGTATGAATGTTAAGAAACCTCTAGTTCTCTTCTGTAAATCCCTAAGCTTTATGAGATGATCTATGATATGTCTATCTTCTTCTATGTGAGCATAAAGCATAGTACAATTACCTTTTATACCTAGTCTATGTGCCTCCTCAGCTGTACTTAACCACTCATCTGCAGAACACTTACCCCTTACAATCTTGCTCCTAACCTCATCATGGAATATCTCTGCACCTCCCCCTGCTAAAGCATCTAAACCAGCATTCTTTAACCTTAGGAGAACTTCTCTTACTGTGTTATGAGTTACCTTTGCTATGAAGAATATCTCTGCAGGTGTGAACGCTTTGATCTTAACATCCTTGAACCTGGACTTTATTGCCCTTATCATATCCTCGTAGTACTCTAACTTTAACCTTGGATGAAACCCTCCAACAATATGAAGTTCATTAGCACCCATGCTTACTGCTATACCTGCCCTCTTAACTATATCATCAACACTTAAAGTATAGGCATCTTCATCACCCTCCTTCCTATAGAATGCACAGAGTGGGCATGATGCAGCACATACATTAGTATAATTTATGTAGTAAGAGCATGTGAATGTAACTACATTACCCTTAACCTTTCTCCTAAGTATATCTGCAACCAAACCTAGAGTATGTATATCCTCATAAGCCATTAACTCAAGACCATCCTTAAATGATAGCTCCTCTCCATACAATGCTTTCTCTAGTGCCCTTGAACAATCTGTAAGATCAAGCAGGTTCATTGTTATACACTACTCAATGATGATAGATCCACAACTTTTATTTATACCATTATAATTTGATTTAATTCTGTCATAAATCCCTTAACTATAGCACTAGCATGAAGGAATAAATACCATATATATTGAGTTAATACATGGTACTGGGGCTAGAGTCTGATGTTAAGGATATACTTGAGAGAGTTTTAGATAGCAAATACGAGAATGATTTAACCTACGATGATTGTCTAAGGTTAATGAGATCCAATGATGTACATACAATAGGAATGGTAGCATATGCTCTTAAGAGAAGATTGTTTGGTAACAAGGTTACCTTCATAAATAATCTAATACTTAATTATACTAACATATGCATAACATACTGTAAGTTCTGTGCATTCTATAGACCTCCTAAGCATGAGGAAGGGTATACTGTAAGTGTAGAGGATGGTGTTAAAAGGGTTGTAACAGCAAAGCGCCTTTATAATATAAGGCAAGTGATGATACAGGGAGGGCATAACCCAGAGCTTGGTATTGAATACTATGAAGAGCTGTTTAGGTTAATAAAGCAGAAGTGCCCAGATGTTGCAATACACTCATTAAGCCCATCAGAGATATATATGATCTCTAAGGTTGAGCATTTAAGCACTAAAGAAGTATTATCTAGGCTAAAGGATGCTGGGCTAGACTCCATAGCTGGTGGTGGGGCTGAGATACTTGTAGATGAGGTTAGGGATATAATAAGTCCATTAAAGATAAAGAGTAGTGATTGGCTAAGGATAATGGAAGAAGCCCATGTTCTAGGAATACCATCTAGTGCAACCATGATGTATGGGCATGTAGAGAGCATAGAGCATAGAGCATCATCACTCATGAAGATAATAGAACTGCAGAGGAAGACTAGAGGGTTCATAGCATTCATACCATGGAACTTTGAGCCTAACAACACTGAGCTTCAGAGCAAGGGAATAGTAAAGTATCCCTCTGGGGGCATGCAGTTACTTAAGATGATATCTATAGCAAGGATAATGCTATATGGACTTATAGATCATGTGCAATCATCATGGCTTACCAATGGTATACATATGGCACAACTAGCATTGCTCTATGGGGCTGATGACTTTGGGGGTACCTTGCATGGGGAAGAGGTTGTAACCGCAACTGGTGCAAGATCAACGACACTTACCCAAGATATCATAGTTAATGCTATACAGCAATTAGGCATGGTTCCTGTTGAGAGAGATAACATGTATAACTATTTAAGTATATAAATATAACTAGTTGTCAATTTTATAATTATAAT
>CAZLZM010000067.1:0-6575 GCA_964563995.1 uncultured Nitrosopumilales archaeon | reverse complement strand
ATCCTTTTATATTGAATAGCTATACATGATATTCTTTATATCTATGCAATAAATAATATGCTTCAATCTTAACCTACATGCTTGATGATACAATCTAGCATCAGTATAGATTATCTTTTTACCATATATTTCTCATTTTTATAATTATAGCATATTAATAGTGTCCTTTCTCTAGATATTCATAATAGGTATCTCTTCATATAAGTATATGCTCTAATAACCAGTAATATTCCATTTACCATTATTAGTCTCATCTATCATTATATTTAACATCCTTCTTAATCTGTATATTCATATCAATACTCTATCATTAATATTGCAAGATCTCTTTATCAATGGCAAGCATTTAGATGCTAACCTTAGCCTTGAGCAATATAAGATAAATTGCATAATTTTAATGGTTTAGAATTCTATTACGTTCCATAATTATATTGGATAACTATTATCTAAAGTTAACAGAGCCTCATAATTTTGCTTAATGAATAAATACTTCATTTATTAACTTATATCATGCGTGTACTGGATCCAGTTTGTGGGATAGAATTGAATGATGATCTTGCAGTAACTGCAGAATATGAAGGAAAGGTATACTACTTCTGCTGTGATGGATGTAAGAAGATATTCCTCAAGAATCCAAAGAAATACAAAGGTAATGTAAAATAAAATTTTTCTCTACATTATTCTCTATAATTTATTATTAAGAATATATTTATATAAGCAAGTAACTGATATGATAAATATGATAGTTAATAATGTCAATCTACGAAAAATAAATGAGTTTGTAGAGCAAGGCAAGAAGAACAAGGATATACTTAAGAAAGTGATCAAACTTGATGGAGAATGGATGCTAGATAGTAGCAAGGGTTACCAGTTCAGAACAGAACTAGCATATGAGAATGGTAAGCAGGTTATTGAGATAGATAGCCCAACATGGCTTGGAGGGAGTGGCAATAGACTAGGACCCATGGCTTACTGTATAGCAGGGATAGCCTCATGCTTTATGGCAACCTTTGCAAGTATAGCAGCAATCAAGGGTATAAGGCTAAAGAGGCTTACTGTAAGCTCTAACTGCACTATAAACTTTGCAAAGACATTTGATGTAGCAGATGAGCCGATAACAGAGGCTCTGAACTTTGAGGTAAACGCTGAGGCTGAGAATGCTAGCAGAGAGGAACTTAATGAAGTATTAAGGTTAGCAGAGGATAGATGTCCAGCAATATATAGTATGAAGAATATAGTAAAAACAAATGTAAGACTAAGTTAGTATAGGAACAACAGTAATTATCTTTATAGGCAATCTTTTTAAGTCTAAAGGGTATTAATACCCTAGATGTTAGAGAGGCTAACCTTAACATTGGATGGTAACAATTACTACTGTTACGATGTTAGCAGATACAATCATATGCCTTATACTGTAAGGATAATACTTGAGTCTATATGTAGAAGTATTGATGGTAAGAGTATAACTGTTGATGATCTTGATAGAATCCTAGCATGGGATGCTAACAATCCTCAAGAGGTACCATTTAAGGTTGCTAGAGTTATAATGCAGGATTACACAGGGGTTCCAGCGCTAGTTGATCTAGCAGTTATGAGGGATATAGCAGCGAAGTATGGCTATGATGCTACTATAATAAATCCATTGGTCCAGGTTGATCTTGTTATAGACCATAGCGTGCAGGTAGATAACTGGGGTATTAGCGATGCTTATATACTTAACCATAGGCTAGAGTTAGAAAGGAACCGGGAGAGGTACGAGTTCATTAAATGGGCCTCAAAGGCATTTAAGAATCTAAGAGTATTCCCACCAGGCACAGGGATAATACACCAAGTTAACCTAGAGCATATATCAAAGGTTGCAATAGTTGATTACAACAGTAAGATGGTATACTTTGACTCATGTCTAGGCATGGATTCTCATACTACTATGGTTAATGGACTAGGTGTATTGGCATGGGGAGTAGGAGGGATAGAGGCAGAGGCAGCAATGCTAGGTCAGCCTATTAGCATAGTACCAGATGTCATAGGCGTTAGGTTATACAATAAGCCTAAAGAAGGCGTTACAGCAACGGATATAGTATTAACATTAACAGAATACTTGAGGAAGTATAATGTTGTTGATAAGTTCATGGAGTTCTTCGGAGATGGCGTAAACTCATTAACTGTACCAGATAGGGCAACGATAGCAAATATGGCACCAGAGTATGGTGCTACGACAGCATTATTCCCAGTAGATGAGGAGACAATAAGGTATCTAAAGGTAACTGGAAGAGATGAGCATGCTGAGTTGGTTAAGGCGTACTATAAGAAACAGGGTATGTTTGGATATGCCAAGGATGCTAATTATAGCAAGGTTATAGAGTTCGATCTATCTAGTGTTGAGCCTTGCATAGCTGGACCATCGTTACCATGGGAGAGGAGAACCCTGAACGATGCATGGAAAGGTATAGAGGAGTTGATAATAAAGAGGGATAAGGAGAAAGTAAAGGGGCAAGGAGAAGGCAGTATTATAGATAAAGGGTATAGGATAAGAAGTGTAAGAGTAGACGATGGTTACGAGTTAAGAGATGGCAGCATAGTTATAGCTGCTATAACAAGTTGTACAAATACAAGCAATCCATATTTACTCATGGCTGCAGGTTTATTAGCAAAGAAGGCTTATGAGCATGGACTAAGGGTAAGCAATTATATTAAGACTAGTCTAGCCCCAGGTTCAAGGGTAGTTGAGCATTACCTTAAGAAGACTGGTCTGCTCTACTACTTGGAGCAGTTAGGCTTTAGTATAGTAGGCTATGGATGTACAACATGTATAGGAAATAGCGGTCCATTGTATGATGATATAAGCAATATAATAAGGAATAACGATATAATAGCAGTAGCAGTGTTATCTGGGAATAGGAACTTCGAGGGTAGGATACACCCAGATGTTAGAGCAAATTACCTTATGTCACCTCCATTGGTAATTGCCTTTGCTTTAGCAGGTAAAGTTAAGGATCTTAGTAGTGAACCTATAGGGTATAGTGTGTATGATGGCAAGCCTGTTCATCTTAAGGATATATGGCCTTCTAGCAATGAATTAAATCAACTACTGGAGTATGTTGATGCAGATGCCTTTAAGAGGATATACTCAAATATAGGAGACTTAGTCCCAGAGTGGGGTTCTATTAATGCTGATGAGAGTATACTATATAGATGGAGCAAGGATAATACGTTCATACAGAGGGCACCATTCTTAGATGATTTCACTTTAGGCGAGGATAACTTTGCTATAGAAGATATAATTAATGCTAGAGCATTACTTGTTCTAGGGGATAATATAACAACCGATCATATATCCCCAGCAGGGTTAATAACACCAGACTCACAGGCAGGTATATACTTGCAGGAGCAAGGAGTTAACATAGCCAAATTAAATACATTTGGTGCTAGACGGGGTAACTGGCATGTAATGGTTAGAGGTACATTCACTGGTAGATTAGAGAATAAGATGCTCAAGGCTAAAGGTATAAACAAGAAAGGAGGGTATACTATACACTATCCAAGTGAAAAGTTACTTACTGTATACGATGCTGCTATGCAATATAAGCAGGAGGGCGTACCCTTGATAGTTATAGCAGGGAAGAACTATGGTGCTGGTAGTTCAAGGGATTGGGCAGCAAAGGGTCCAAGGCTACTAGGTGTAAGGGCTATAGTAGCAGAGAGCTTTGAGAGGATACATAGAAGCAACCTTTTATGCATGGGTATATTACCATTGCAGTTCATAGATGCTAACGCTGACTCCTTAGGTATAGATGGATCCGAGACATTCGATATCAAAGGATTAAAGGATATTGAACCTAGGAAGGTTGTAGATCTAATAATACATAAAGACAATGTAGTTAAGAGCACAAGGTTACTTGTTAGGATAGATACAGAGAATGAGTTAAGGTATTACATGAGTAAGGGTATACTACATTATGCATTAAAGGAGATATTAAGAGCAAGTAGCAAGAGATGATTTATTTATTAAATTAACAGAAATGTTGATGTTATAATTACATGTAATAACCATGTTAACGTTAAATTGTATAATATTTTATCCTATTAATATGGATATACATAAGAGAAGGAAAATGTTTTGAGATAATATACGAGGAGATATTATTAGTATTGATAGGAGGACTGCTAATAAAACCACTAGTGTATGAATCAAGGTTTGATACATGTACAGTCAACAAATATGTAGATTATCTTATCAATGCTAAACTAATAGATCATATTAATAAAGGTAAGAGAATCTTCAAATTAACAAACAAGGGTAGAGCATATATGAAATTATACAAAGAAATTGAGATATATCATGCATGAATTAATCAGATTTACTATTACTATACAGCAAAGCAAATTAACCACTTGTCCTAATTATAATGGAATGGTAATGTTAAATACCAGAAATGATAATGGTAATGCTCTAAATGTTGCAGTCTTGGTTAAGCTAGAGCCTGATCTATCTGAGGGTAGTGTCACCTATAACCCTGATGGTACGCTTAACAGGTCTTTAACAAAGAATATACTTGGTCCACATAGTGCAATAGCATGTAGAGCAGCAAGGTATGCTAAGGTATGCTATAATGCCAATGTTAAAGTGTGCACAATGGGTCCACCAAATGCTGATGTTGCATTAAGGGATGCGATGAGCATATGTGATGCAGATGAGCTTCATCTATACACAGATAGGATCTTTGCTGGAGCAGATACTCTAGCAACAGCAGAAGTCTTGAAGCATGGAATATTGAAGATTGTAAACGATAGCAATGGGCGAAGTATAGATATAGTATTTGCTGGACATAGGGCAGTAGATGGTGAAACTGGGCAAACTGGTCCTCAAACTGCATGGAAGTTAGGTTTTAACTTCGTAGGCAATGTTATAGATTACAGGGTTAATTTAAAGGATAGAAGTGTATGGGCAAAGAGGAGAATAGATCTACCTTCATTGTATACAATAGTGGAAGAAGTTGAGTGCCCTTTACCAGTGCTTATAGCATTAGATCCTAGTTACAAGGATATCTATACTACAGTATCTCAGAGGCTTAGATTGGCAAGGATTGAGAGAGAGGCTAAGAATAAGGTCAAGGATTACAAGAGGTACCTTAAGGTATGGAGCGCAAAGGATCTGGGTGTAGATCCAAGATACGTTGGTCTTGCTGGCTCTCCAACGATAGTATACAAGGTTGAGAGGATACCAAAGGTAAAGGCAAGTAGGAGGACTAAGATAGTAAATGCTGATCGTAAAGAGTTAAGGGAGGTTGCAGAGTACATAGTAAACTTGATAATAGGTGAGAGATGATATATGCAATCTAATGGGGTTGTAATAAGATCAGATTCTAAGGCTAATAATTATGATAATAATGATAATTATGTCATGGATAAGTATCAGCATATGTTTGTTTTATTTGAGCATGATGATGGTAATGCATTGAATGTAAGTTATGAGATGCTTGGAGAGGCTAGAAGGCTAATGGATGGTTTCAACTCAAGATACTCTAGCGATGAGAAGGTTATAGCAATAATACTAGGTTACAATGTAAAGCACCTCTGTAGCAAGGCTATAGATGCTGGTGCTGATGCTGTAATATATGCAGAGCATGAAGCATTAAGGTATCCGATAGTTAATACGTATACAAAAGTTATATCCTCTATAGTAAGGGATAGAGGTTTAGTTAAGCACGCAGCTGATAGTACTAGCAGCGTATATATAAAGCCAAGGTATATGCTCTTTGGTGCAGATAGCATAGGTAGGCATATATCTGCAACTGTGCTAGCAGAGTTAGATTCTGGGCTAGCATCAGATGTAAACAAGCTTGTTATAGATGATGTTACAATAACCCATCAATATAAGACAAACGGTAAACCAGAGCATTACAAGAAAGTGCTCTTCATGTATAGACCAGACTTCTCTGGATTCCTATGGACACAGATACTATGCTTAGATAACAAGAACCCATCTATTGCTAGAGAGTATTCTCCTCAGGCATGTAGTGTAATACCTGGTGTGTTCAAGCCTTTACAGTTAGATGGTAGCAAGAGATCTGGCAAGGTTATAGAGTATAAACCTTCTATAGATGAGAGTGATCTAAAGTATAGAATACTAAAGAGAGAGATCATAAAGGATGAGGTGAATCTAGAGGACTCAAAGGTTATAGTTGCATTTGGGAGAGGTATAAAGGATGATCCAGAGAACAATGTAAGGCTTATAGAGCAGTTGGCAGATCTGCTTAATGCAAAGATTGCTATATCATTACCATTATCAAAGTTACCATTCAATGTTAGTAGCAGTATAAGAGAGAAGTACTTCATACCAGCAAGGGTTATTGGTAGCAGTGGTAAGAAGGTCGCCCCTAAACTGTACATAGCAATAGGGATAAGTGGGGCAATGCAGCATATAGTAGGAATGAAGGATAGCGAGGTGGTGATCTCAATAAACCCAGATATAGAAGCACCCATAAAGGATGAGAGTGATATATTCATACATGCTAGACTTGAGGATGCTTTACCATTACTTATAGATGCAATTAAGAGTATTGTTAGTAGTAACA
>CAZLZM010000066.1:0-6586 GCA_964563995.1 uncultured Nitrosopumilales archaeon | reverse complement strand
GTTCTTGCAAGTTTAATTATTAGTTATTTAATAATATAATTTGAATAACTTATTAAATGCATCAGCTTGCTTATTATACTCATAAGCACACCTACTTGCTCTATCATGAAGTAATTGCCTGTACATACTGTATGCATTGCTATCTTTTCCATAAGCAAGACATATCATATCATAGTATGTTTGTGCAAAGAACATGTGCTCATCCCAGTAACCTACTTTACTATTTGCATTAACATACTTGTCTTCTCTAACGGTATCATAGAACCTTATAACATGATCTATGTAACTACTACTATAACTATTGTTTTTGCTAATGTTACCACTATTATTATTAGCATTGCTATCATTGTTATAATCATTGAGCATCATTAGCATGGCAAATGTATCTGCTGCAGACTCTTCCCTACCTAGTATAGGTAATCTGTATGCATCTATAAGCGCATGTGCAACCTCATGGTAAATTATAAACCTTAAATTAGCGTTAACTATATTCAACTTTTCATAATTATCATTGCTTATTCTCTTAGCATAATCAATAAAGTACTCCAGTGTTGAGTAGCACAAGGTTATGCTCTTCTTACTGTTACTATAATATGCTGCTATGCTCTTACACTTGCTAGAATCATACTCTATGATAACCTTAACATCGTATGGCAGTACAACTCTTTTATTTAGCAGATTAATCTCATGGGTAAGCATATCTTTTATCTCTCTGTTATCAATATCATTTACGTAAGTAAGCACAAACTTACCAGATAAGTTCTTGTTAGAATTATTAGTTATTGTATATTCATGATCGTTGTAACTATTGGCGTCTGTATTAGCATTATTCTTCGTATCTTCTCTCTCTTCGCCTTTAGACTTACCATCTATACCATATAAACTATTTGTATCATATATGTTATTGCTTATATCCTTATACCGCTCATTCAAGTCGCTAATCTTAGACTCTAAAAGATCGATCTTACTACTAAGCACTCTATTCTCATACATTAGCATAGATAATCTATTCATAATGTTACTGTTGCTCTCAGAAGCAATGATGAGATAGTAAGAGGATGCTATTGATATGCATACTGCTAAGATTATACATACAAGAGATATACGTGCATTATTATTATTCATACCATAAAATACATTCAGTAGATGAAATCTATTAGTAAGTATCTATAGATACTTACAATTAATTTAAATATGTAATACCAATGATATAAGCCATGGTTACAGATAACATAATAGCAGTATATTGTAATCATATAGATGAGAAAAGACATGTTGGTATCCCAAAGCATATAATTAATAGACTTAGTGTAGCAGGCGAACTCTACAAGAGGCTTGTAGAATCACATGCTGATGAATCATCGATTAAGGTTATGCTCTTCGGTAGCAAGAGTGCTATAGAGATGTGCAGTAATGCTACGAGTATGAATGTTAGTAAGAGAGAATGTAATAGCATAGCAGAAATGGCTAGGATAATCATTGATAGCATAAAGGGGATTAACCATGATGATAATGATGTTGTAAGGGTATACTTTGTTCTATCGGATTGGCAATGGGTGTACATTGAACCATTACTAAGGCTAAAGGATAGTAGCACAAGGTTCTTCTTTGAGGGAGCAGTTGATGAGAGAAATACCCAAGATATAAATGCAGAGAGAAGGTTAGAGAGCATAGTTAATGTTAAAGGCAAGAAGGGTTTAAATTCTTTAATAGACAAAGTCATGAATACACTTGCTAGTGATATGAAGGGGTAGGATATAGGATAATAGTACTGTATAGAATAGTGACGTTTCCCTTTCTTACGTAAGAAATGGGCTTCTTGGTTTTGCTATCTTAGTAAAGATGTAGAAGCAGATACTGCTTAGCAGGTGGCAACAGTAAGAAGGCTAATTATTGTTACTGTTATTAAATTAATCATAATATAATATATGTGCCAATTATTTTTCTTTTATTTTTCTTTTCTTTATTGGGTTTAAATCTCTATCTATATATTTCAAACAATTAGGATATAAATGTATTTGCGATTTAACAATATTAGGGATATAATCTGCACTTGAGGCTAATTGCATCATTGTTATTGCCTCGTATAAGAATTATTATAGTTGTAAGTAAAGAGATCTACTGCAATTATCCATTTATTCATTATTCATTCCTTCCTTTAGAAAGGAGTCTTCATATTAAGATAAATTTTACTATCCTTTAACTATACTAATGTATATGAAGGTAAGGATAGTATACCCCTATCCTATGCTTATACTTGAGTGTGAGAATGATTATAAGAGATATCTTGTAGTATCTGATCTACATATAGGGTTTGAGTCGTCCTTCAACGCTAAAGGGATAAGGTTAGATAATTCTTACATGCAAGAGATGCTTAATGATATAATTAGCATATTTCATAGACAAGAATGCACGGATCTAGTATTGCTTGGAGATATTAAGGATAGTATAGGCAAGGTAAGTAGAACCGAGTGGTTAAATCTACCACACTTCTTCGCCGAGTTGCTTAAACATATTAATTCTAGCAATATACATATTATAAAGGGTAACCATGATTCAAGTATAGATAAATTGCTCCCTACTGATATTAGATATGCTAGTAAGAACATGCTTATCCTTGATGATACACTGCTCTTCCATGGACATACTATGCCAAGACTAAGGTTAGATAGACTCAAGAGGATAGTTATGGGTCATGTACATCCTATACTATTGAAGAAGGGTAGCATTATTCATGGGGAAAGGGTATGGGTTATCATAAAGGTTAGAGTAAATAGTGAGAAGTGTAATGGTGATAATATTAATAATTCCAACTATTACACTAGTTATGATCATAACATTATCGATATAATAGTGATGCCATCATTTAATAGATATATAACAGCAATTAAGAATAGAAGCAAGAGAGCAGTACCATTGTTTAGGAGGTTAATCTGTAATAACAGTAAAAATAATATAGTAAAAGCGGCCATACTAACATTAAATGGTTCAATAATAGGCGATGAGAATTCTCTTAATTATGTGATATCAGACTATTAATACAAATAGTAACAAGTTAATATTATTTGTAGCATTGCTCAAATAGATGACACATAACAGTATTAGTTATTAGATTACAAGTAAGGCTATGTCATTTGCATCAAAATGGGCAAAATCAAACGAACCTAGCATGGGAGAGAAGTTACAGAATGCAGTAAAACCAGCAGGTCCATTAAAACCTAGGATAGAGCAGGCTCAGAGAAAGCTGCAGATGCAGATAATGAAGCTAGATGCAATAGCACAGAAGTTAAGAGAGAAGGACCAATCTCTATTTAAGAAGATAGTTCAAGCTATACAGACACATGATACTCAATACTCAGCAGTCTTATCCAATGAGTTAGCACAGATAAGGAAGTTGAATAGGATGGTTACACAAGCAAAGCTTGCATTAGAGCAGATACAGTTAAGGTTAAGCACTGTAACTGAGTTAGGTGATGTTGTAGTAACATTAAGTCCAGCAATGGCTGTAGTAAAGAATGTAAAGTCTGGTCTATCTGGCATGATGCCAGAGGTAGATAATGAGATGAGCGAGATATCAGAGCTCTTAGGAGGGATACTCATGGATGCTGGACAGGTAGGAGGTTACAATATAAACTTTGAATATGCTAATGAGGAAGCAAGCAAGATACTTGAAGAGGCAGCCAATGTAGTTGAGAGCAAGATGAAGGAGAAGTTCCCAGATTTGCCTAGCATGAGTAGTGAAGATACAAAGTTGGCAGGCTAATGTATAATGATGTAAATTAACAAATTTTATGATTAATTATTTAAGATATATGATGCTGAATAGTAACACAGAGAGAAATATTGTAAAGGAGATAGCGATGATAATAGTAGTAGCAATGCACATAACTAAGTATAACCACTACAGATATAATGAACATAAAATAACAACTCTTATTTTGTTTTATGTTTGATTTAAGGTGATACAATGTTATTTAAGAATGATCCAAAAAGAAAGATCATAAATGCATTATATGAACTTGAATCTGAGATAAGAGTAATAAACTCAATACACAATAGAATAGAGGATGATTTTATTCATAGATTTGGATTAATTCGTAATAATAATCATGATAACATATATGTCAATATTAACAATTTTAATTTTAACTATAAATCTAATGATCACACTTATTTTGATGCTAGCAATAGTAATGATGATCTCATAGCAGTATTAACACTAATAAACATTATAAGGATAATCTTAAGCAATATAAAACTAAGGGTAGAAACATTAGTGTATCTAAGTGAAGTCTTCTCTTTACTTGAAAGAACATTAAATATATTAAATGCTATAAAGAATGATATAAACCATTTAAGTAACACAATGAACGATATACTAGATTATATAGGGTTAGAGCTTATAAATGTAAATGTGAATATAGAATACTCTAATCCTTTAAACACTACAATTGAACTTCCATACATAGACAGTAATAGCATAGTATATGAGCTCCCTTATCTACATTCAAATTGTCAACATTAATTGAGTTAATTTATTAGATTATTTAACATCATGCTATAGGTAAATCCTTACTTATAATGCAGGGTGAGAGCTAATTGACATTGGCACCCCAAGAGTTAGAGAATATTGCAAGCAGACATGCTGCAGAAGCAATAAGGCTAGACTCACAAGGCGCAAAACCACATGCAATATTACACTATCAAAGAGCCGTTGATGCACTGCTAAAACTGGTTAATCTGTATCCAGACTATAAATTGAACAAGATATACATAGAGAGAGCAAAGGCTTATCAGAATAGGATAAAGGCATTACAAGAGGCTAGAGGATTAGATAATGCATCTTCATCACTTCAACTGGATAATTCTAGCAAGGATCAAGGTAATGGTATGAGCAAGGTAAGTAGTAGGGATGAGAGCATTAACAGTGTTAATAACAATGGTGCTAATAATAATAGCAATGCTAGCAGTGTTGAGATACTAAAGGCGGACTTTGATGATCTAGTATTAAAAGATAAACCAAATGTTAAGTGGGATGAGGTTATAGGCTTAGAAGATGCAAAGAGAGCGTTAAGGGAGAGCATAATATACCCTACTCAGAGACCAGATTTATTCCCTCTTGGTTGGCCTAGAGGTATACTACTCTATGGTCCACCTGGTAATGGTAAGACACTACTTGCAGCAGCAACAGCAAGTGAGATAGAGGGTTATTTTATAAATGTTGATGCTGCTTCTATGATGAGCAAATGGCTAGGAGAGGCTGAGAAGAACGTTGCAAAACTCTTCTCAATGGCAAGGAGGATAGCTAGCAAGGAGAATGTGCCAGTAATACTATTCATAGATGAGGTTGACTCATTACTAGGGACTAGAAGTAATGAGATAGGAGGAGAGGTTAGAGTTAAGAACCAGTTCCTTACAGAGATGGATGGGATAACAAATAAGGCTGGTAAGATGCCATTGTATGTTATAGGGGCTACCAACAAACCATGGAGTCTGGATTGGCCATTCCTTAGGAGGTTTCAGAAGAGGATATATGTTGGTTTACCAGATTACAATGCTAGGTTACAACTCTTCAAGTATCATACCATGCAGTTGAACATAGATCCTGCTTTGAGGTTGGAGGAGTTAGCAAAGATAACCGAAGGATACTCAGCAAGCGATATTAGAGATATATGCCAAGGGGTGCAGTTAAAGGTTGTAAATGAGTTATTTGAGAGTGGTAAAGCATATGATGGTAATGCTAGGACTAGGAGTATAGTTATGAATGACTTCAAGGAGATACTTAAGAATAGGAAACCAAGCGTTAGTCAAGAGATGGTCAAGGCATACATACGATGGACTGAGCAGTTCAAGGCATTGTAAAAATAGCATGGTTTAGTGGCTATACAACAGATCATATAAAATTAATTACCATAATTTATTATTTCATTTGGAGCATTATGAGATGGAGCATAGAGCAGGAAGAGTATTACTTTAAGATCTATGATAGCAATGGAAGTGTGATATCATACTTTCAGCCAGATTATGGACAGATAGAACCTAGGGAAAGAGAGTATGAGATCATTGAGAGTATGATTAAGCATAGTGAAGTAGTATACTCTGGCTTACTTTACATACCTATGGTAAGATTCAACATAAGCAATGATGGTGACTACAGCATAGATGAGATATTATATAATTTAAACAGTGCTATTGAAGGGGTAAAGAGATGGAAGGAGTTCATAGAGGGTAACAGGGATAGATTTGGTATAGTTAATGCATATGTTAGAAGGTCACATACAGATTATGATATGCTTGCTTTACTTATACTCTTAAAGTTTAGTGATGGTCTGAGGCTGAATAAAAAGGATATTCTAGCAACCCTTGGTATACTGCTTGATAACATTATTGATAATGGGCTGCTTTAATAAAGATTGGGTTTTAAATATTGCTAAATCATATAAGATGTCTAATTGTTTACATGTATGTTATATAACTTGTATTATATAACACATGTTACATAAACTTTTTTTAAATTATTTCCTTAATAGAGTGGAGGATGTCAAGATAAAGCTTATTGATCAATTAATCATATTAAATATATGGT
>CAZLZM010000065.1:1550-6685 GCA_964563995.1 uncultured Nitrosopumilales archaeon | reverse complement strand
TAAGAACCATCTACTTCCTTCATTGTATCTCTACTAATGTTGTAGTTTATTTCTAAGTATTTATTTATTTAAGCCTAGTCTTAGAGTGTAGTTTTTAACGCAATAACCTTTATGCCTATGTGGGTAGCTCACCTCTTCTCATGTAGTATGGAAGGTTATTATTAGAGCTCTATTAATGCTCTTAACATGCTTACATACGATGATATAGTAAAGGCTAGTAGAGTACTTAATGGTTTGGTACATAGAACACCACTGGATCACTCTACTACATTCAGTATGTTATCAAACTGCAATGTATACCTTAAAATGGAATGCTTCCAGAAGACAGGGTCTTTTAAGGTTAGGGGCGCATATGTTAAGTTACACTCATTAAGCAATGAGCAGAGGGCTAGGGGTGTTGTAACAGCATCTGCAGGAAACCATGCGCAAGGTTTAGCATATGCAAGTAAGATGCTTAACATAAAATGTACTGTTGTTATGCCTATGAATGCATCACCAGCAAAGGTATCAGCAACAAGGGCATATGGTGCAGATGTTATATTCCATGGCATGCTATATGATAATGCATGGGAGAAGGCTATGCAGATAGCAGAGAGCGAGAAGAAGGTATTTGTACATGCATTCGATGATGAGCACGTTATAGCAGGGCAAGGTACAATAGGACTTGAGATACTTGAGGATCTACCTAAAATTGATGCTATAATAACCCCAGTTGGTGGGGGAGGCTTAGCCTCAGGCTTAGCAATAGCTGTTAAGAGCAAGAGGCCAGATGTAAAGATAATAGGGGTTCAGAGTAAGGCATTCTCAGCAGTTAAGGAGTCATTGACAAGGAATAGCATAGTTGAGGTTAGCAATGGCTCAACTATAGCAGATGGTATATCTGTTAAGAGGCCTGGGGAGTTAACCCTTGCAATAATGAAGGAGTACATGGATGATATAGTATTGGTTGAGGATGAGCAGATAGTTAAGGCTATGTTCCTTCTAATGGAGAGGGCAAAGGTTGTGGTTGAACCTGCTGGTGCAGTTGGTCTAGCGTATCTTCTTAATGATGGCAATGGTAGATTAACTGGTAAGAACGTTGTTGTAGTGCTTAGTGGAGGTAATGTGGATATGTTCTTGCTAGGGCAGATAGTACATAAGGGTTTAGTTAGCATAGGTAGGCTTGTAAGGATATCTGTTGAGTTGGTAGATAGACCAGGGGAGTTTAAGAGAGTAGTAGATACTATAGCAGCAAGCAGGGTTAACATAGTTGATGTTATACATGATAGGCTAGGCAGTGATGTTAGTGTAGGTAATGCAAAGGTTATACTAAGCCTAGAGGCTGAGAATAGGGAGCATGTTGAGAGGTTAATGCGTATGCTTAGAAGTCAGGGTATAGTATATGAGATAGCATCTTAATTTAAATAAATAAATAAAATAATAACTGACTATGACTGCTATTATAATTTATCATCATAAATAATTAATAACAATTAAACCCTTAGAATATGTCTTATAACCCATCTAACTTGATCCCTTGCTAGCATCTTATCGTGCTTATGCATAGGTTCATCATCATGATCATTGCATAGATATATTGTGCTCTTTCTTATATGCTTACCAGATGTAAGAAGATAATCAACTAGAGTATTCAAACTTCTTAACGCTGCTATACCCTTGATGATCCTTTTAGCATTGGATTCATCATCGTACTCATTAAGCCACAATCTTACTATAGCATCTATATCATTGTTAGATACCTGCTCTACCGGGTCTACTGCCCTTATAACTGTACGTTTATTTATAGATACTATACCAGTACTTGCAGAGATGGTATGCAATGCTACACATGGTTCATCTAATATTAACTTTAGATTGAATTTAGAGGGATAGATGAGTGGTTCTATGCTTATGCTCAAAGAGCGTTCATCCACGAATCTCTTAACCCCTATATACAGGACATGCCTATTTGTAGTAATAATGTAAGGTTTACCTTGCTCTAGTGTATTAAGCTCCTTAACCTTTGCCTCTGTAGACTCAAGTATACTTTCGCTAGAAGCAATGATCTTCTTAACTATCTCCTCTCTAGTCTGTTGCTGATAAGTTGCTATCACAGACTCCTGTCTCCTATGCATTTCTTGCATCTCTTGCTCAACTAACTTAAGTACGGCATAAAGATCTAGCATACCCCATTTTATAATTAAATATAAACATATAAAATTATTCCCATGTATAATCAATATTAACAATACTAATACCAATAATGATATGGTCTTAATGCCCAAAAGAAGATAAGGCTCCAGACTTATGTAGTAGGGGGATTCAGTAGTAATAACTAATTAATGTATTGATCTGTCATCACATAAGTTGTCTGTCTTCGTACTGAGATTGTCATTTGCTAAGCAGTATCTGCTTCTACATCTTTGCTTAGCAAGTACTAGCAAAAGCGAGAAGCCATTTCTTATGAGAATTAAGGGGAGGAAGGCGTTAATGATTTAACCCTTGCTATAATACATATATTGATTCTATTATTAATTAGAATGTGGGCATAGAGGCAGTTAATGTAGAGGCTATACTGCAATCAGCAAGAGATATTGCAAGAGAAGCAGCAGAATCAGATATGCACAGAAGGCTAATATACACAACTGAGAATGGTGTAGAGATAGGTGTTGTTAAAGAGGCATTAAAGGAGTTATCAAGAGCATTAAGCAAGAGGATAGAGGTTCTATACTCATACTCCCATGATTATAGCAGAGTACCATACCTTATAGATGAGTTAAATGCATTAGAGTGCATAAACCTTAGGGTATATGATTATAGGGACACACAATACATCCTAGGTTTAACATTTGATGCTCTTGTTATTGATGCAACATACCATCTAGAGCCTGATTTCTTAGGCATGCTAGTTGAGATGGTAAGGGGTAAAGGGCTTATAGTAATAGTTGGTCCATCAATAGATAGGCTAGATGAGTATAAGGAAGGCTATCATAAGGATATAGTAGCATTGCCATTTGATATAAAAGATGCTAAGATGAGGTTTGAGTATAGAATGCTCAAGCATACAATAGGCTATCCATGCACTTTGTATATAGATCCACCAAATGTGGTTAAAGGCAATAGCATAGAGCATGAGGTTATAAAGCAAGAACATAGCTTCTCATACGAGAATACTCTATTTGCTAAGCAGTTGTATGATCTTTGCATAACTTATGATCAGAAGAATGCATTAAGACATGCAGAGGCTATACTTGGCAGAAAGAGGGTAGCATTGGTATTAAAGGCAAATAGAGGTAGAGGAAAGTCTGCTGTACTAGGGTTAATAGCAGCAGGCTTAATTGCTAGTAAGAGGTTAAGAATAGTTATTACTGCCCCAGAGCCTACCAATGTTCAAACGTTCTTTGAGTTTGCTATAAAAGGATTACAAGCATTAAATATTAATATTAAGGAGGTTAAGAAGACAACAATTAGGATAAGTGAGCATAACCATAATAATAATAATAGTAATATTACAGTTGATGTTATCAGAGAGGTTATAACAGATAGGGGTAAGATATTCTATAGGTACCCTCTTGCTAGCATAGATGCAAATGCTAAAGTAGTATTTGTTGACGAGGCTGCAGGAGTCCCTATACCTGTTCTTCTAACATTAAGGAGAAGGTTCTCAAGGGCTATATATGCATCTACAGTGCATGGCTATGAGGGTACTGGTAGAGCATTTGCTATAAGGTTCCTTGCTAGGCTTAGTAGGGAGCTTAAGCAAGATCTTATCATAGTTGATATGAAGGAGCCTATAAGGTATTCTGATAACGATCCTGTTGAACGGTGGCTTTATGATGTATTACTGCTTGATGCAGAGGTTGTAGTGCTGGATGATAAGGATAAAAGCATAAAGCCTGATGATTGCTTATATGTAAAGGTAGATAGAGATTCACTATTCTTTAACAAAGGAGATGATATGCTAAAGCAGTTGGTAGGCTTACTTATAATGACACATTATAGGAATAAGCCAAACGATCTTGTGCTCATGGGTAATGCCCCTCACCATATGCTTAGAGCAGTAACCTTGCCAAGTGGGAAGGTTATAGGTGCATTACATATATGCATTGAAGGTAGCCTAGATGATAATCTACTAAAGTTAATAGAAGAGATTAAGAAGGGGCATATGATACCCCTTGTAGTTTACAGATACTATCCTCAATATAAGACATTCTGCTACCTAAAGGGCTTAAGGGTTGTAAGGATAGCCATACATAACGAGTTATGGAATAGGGGTATAGGCTCTTGGATACTAGCAAAGCTTGAGGATGAGGCTAATGATGAGAGGTATGACTGGATAGGCTCAGGGTTTGGGGCAAGCTATGAGTTGGTTAACTTCTGGCTTAAGAATGGCTTCATACCTATTGCTCTAAGCCCTAGGCCTAACAAGGTATCAGGGGAGTTTAGTGCTATAGTAGTTAAACCCATTACAGTTAAGACAAGGGAGTTGTTAGAGCATATAAGCAGAGAGTTTAGGCTTAGGCTAATAGAATCCCTGCATGATCCTTACTTTATAATGGATAGTTATACTACAGTAGCATTGCTATCTAAAGGCTTAGGTGACTATAAGGCTAAAGCAGAGTTTAAAGGCGCGCAGAGGCTAAGGCTTGAGAGTTATGCAAAGGATACCATACCGTATGAAGGTGCAGCTGATGCAATTAAAGCATTGGTAAGGGCACACTTTCTAACAGTACCAGAGAGAAGGTTAAGGTTAACCCAAGAACAGGAGAGGCTATTGGTACTTAAGGTTCTACAAGGTAGGCAATGGCACTATGTAGCAAGAGTATTAAGCAAAAAGAGTAGTGAGTTGTTAGAGCAAATGAAGAGAATGGTAAATATGATGCTAGAAGAGTATGGTTAATCTGTACTAATTTACGCTCCACTACTAAAGTAAGGATATTCTTATAACCGAGTTGCTCATAGAGCTTTTACATAAAGATTCGACAAGGAGAATAAGAAGAGTATAAGATCAGTAATGGTAGATGAGACAATGATAATTGTAGATGGAAAGCAGTAGTACTATTGGTTATGGGTAGCATATCTATGAATCTTATATGAAGTATCCTCCTTAAAATATATCTAGAGAAGACCATAGTATGCTATA
This sequence comes from uncultured Nitrosopumilales archaeon, assembly GCA_964563995.1. Taxonomy (GTDB): domain Archaea; phylum Thermoproteota; class Nitrososphaeria; order Nitrososphaerales; family Nitrosocaldaceae; genus JBBIQH01. The sequence goes on along the minus strand of CAZLZM010000065.1, from coordinate 1,563 downwards.
ATTTCTTAAAGAG
>CAZLZM010000065.1:0-1450 GCA_964563995.1 uncultured Nitrosopumilales archaeon | reverse complement strand
ATAATTTCTTAAAGAGGTTGAGAAGACTGTATGGTGGCAAGAAGATTACCATTCATACAGATAGATAGATGGAGCATACTGGTATGATAGGACATGCAGATAGTTAAGGACGAAGCATAGGGTATATAACACTAGGCAAGAACATAATGGATAGAGGGTAATTCAGCACATAAAGGAAGGGCTGAATGCTTTGATGATCACTTATCATGTATGAAGGATTATTGTAGTAGAGAGCATATCATAAAGAATTGGTTCAGAGGATTAATAACTACCCTAATGCTATAATTGATGAGTATGTTCGTATCATTACTATCGATGAATGGAGGTTAACAGAGTACTATTAGGCTTAATAATTATAGCCACTCCGATTTTATTGGGTAGTAGACTCTCTTCCTAGCATCATCTAAGCTATTCTGCTCTACTATTAACCCTTGCCTCTTAAGCTCCTCTATGGCATTCTGTACGGTCCTCCTTGATAGATGTGTTAAACTCATTATCTCACTCTGATCTATAGGATGCTTTGTGCTTATAATATAATATATGAACTTAACTGCAGGACCACCATCTGGATTCTTTCTTAGGTATGGTACTGTGAATGCTATCCTTGGTATGAAGCCTCTGCGTTGTGTTTCAATGGATATAACATCTTTAAATGTCACCTCAGCAAGGTTAACCCTTTCACCAAACTCTGCTATCAGTGTATACTGTTGGGACTCTAAAGGAGCTTCGAATATGAATGTTAATGGATCGTACTTTGATGTTAAAGCACTAACAATACTCCACTTTATTAAACCCTTCTCATCATATATGCCTACATTGTACCCTTGATTGGCCTCTAGTATAACCTTCCTTGAGCCTAGCCTTACTGCTTCATCTATCTTTGCTAGCATAGACTCTATGCTAAGTTGCCTCCTAGGATCCCTCTTACCTACCTTCCATATGAACTCTAACTCCTTTGATCTTACTATATCCCTTATTTTCTCTTTATCGCTTATGCTAAGATCTATGCTATTCTCTCCAACCTCTACTATATCAAACCCTACCTTGCTTGCTTCATGTACAAGCCTCTCAAATGATCCTTTTAGTATAGCAAGTTCACTTATAGAACTACCAAGCATAACTCTTATACCAAGCCTGTGGTAAAGATTTATCCTCTTATGCAAGATCTCTTCTTGCATAAGAAGGGCAAGGGAACCTTGTATCTTAACTATATCTATAAATGGTGCAAGTACTCTTAGGTTATCTTCATCCAATATGTACAGTCTATCTGTAACACATGTAAGCCCTTGGCTTCTAGGCTTTGTATCTATCCTTTCATTAACTAAATAATCAAACATATCCTGTTACACCATTAATTTTTAGAATGGTATTTTAATATTAATATGTAAGTGACTAGCGAGCTACAGACTCCATTAATATCTCATTATAAAAGAACGAAAACCTCGCCTTT
>CAZLZM010000064.1:0-6739 GCA_964563995.1 uncultured Nitrosopumilales archaeon | reverse complement strand
TTCGTTTATTATTCATATCCTTAAGTTCATTATAGAAATCTTTTATATCACACTTATATTCTCTATATTTTTCTATATTATTCAACTCATACTCTATTATATCGTTTGCAAAAATCCTACAACATCTTTTTACCTCATCTATACTTATACCCCTTCCCCCATCACTATCTATATAGCCAGAGAACCTTGCTCCAACCTTAAGGGTTTCCATGGCAAGTCTCAGGTTAGTAGGCAGTATTGCTATCTCAGAGAGCTCTAAAACATCACCTATCTCACTAGAGGAGGGATACATATCACCTACATTAAGGAACCTCAGCATATCTCTGTGCATATCTTTGCTATTATCTCTGAATATTCCATCCTCTAAATCTCTAGCAGCACTCTTGATCAGACTCTTTAGCCGTTTAATCTTCTCCCTCTCTTTACTCTCTCTATTCAATTTACTCCTCTCTATATTCAATTTCTTAATATGGTTCTCAAGATACCTTCTATCACTCTTCAATCTACTGTATAATATAGCGCTCCTTATAGCCCCTTTTATGCTACTTCCTGGTAAGTATACATCAGATCCATATTTAATAAAAGGATATACCTCTTTATTATAACCATCAAGGTATGTACTCAATGTATAAAGTGTTACCTTATCAACCCCTAATCTATCTACTATCTCGCCTATCCTACCATTCCTCAATTTATTCAACAACACATCATCATTAACAATAAGAGTTAGTATCTTATCTATATCTAGTCTATAGAACCTATTACCCCTTACGATGTAATCCATGTTAGATAGTCTATCTTGAGAGCCTATATGTACGGGGCTTAAGGGTTCAAGCTCTACGCTCCTCCTCATATCTGGCACCTATCCCAAAGCATATGCCATATTCATATACCTGCTTATCAACCCCTATATTCACAACCCTACCAGTGATACATGGTAGGAATGAACCTTCTGTTATCATATAAAGCGATCTCCTCCTCTCATTGCTGCTGAGCCGTGGGTCTGTGAACCCTCCTCCTCTTCGTATCACCATATATTTAGCATATTCATCACCAACAAACTCAGAAACCTCCTGTATAGAAGGGTTTACTAGTGAGAGTGTTACTACTCTCCTGCTCTCATCAACGCTCTTAACATCTATAGAAGTGAAATCTACGCTGAATAACCCGGAACCTATACTCCTCTCCCCTCCTATACCTTCATCCGCCAACAGCCTTATGGATGCCTTTATAGCATTGCTGTACTCACTAGATACTTTATAAGCGAACCAGTAATTACTGTTCACATACTTCACCCTATAGACTGTAGAGCTCTTACTTAATCTATCTAACATATTCCTATACTCTACATATTCTGGCTTGATATTAACCTCTTTGCTACTGAAGAACTGGTCACTTAAAACCCCATTAACATTCTCCAAGTTTATCAACTTCTCAAATATGCCTTTCTCTACAAACCTTATCTTCTTTATAGCCTTGTTATCTACCATTACATCCTTGCTAGCATCACGTAAAAGTTTTGCTAGGTTACAGTTCATCGGTCGAGGAAAGAAATATAAACCGTCTATAAAAGGGAATGCAGAGGTTATGTATAATGGCGTGGAGTAAGCAAACCTATTAAGGAACTCTTCTAGCTGATCGTTACCATAAAGCATCCTATAGCACCAGCATATAGCGTTGAAGAGTGTATCTGAATGTATTATGTTATCGATATGCTCTAGCCACCTACCACTACCAATATGTAACTTTCCTTTGAATTTAAGTACACATACATCTAACTTCATCGTATATCTATACTATCTACTACCTTATCGAAGTTAGCAAGTATGTACTCTATACTATTATTTGGTTCCTCGAATGGTATAATCTTTTCACCCTTCAGGTTTATATAATACTCCCTACTCTTTACGATTATCTTATTTATCTTAAATCTAACATGCCCATAGCCCCTGCTCCCGTTCCCTCCTAGATAGCTATCCTCAACAAGTTTCATAGCCCTAAATACATCTTTAAATAATTGTTTATCCTGAGGTTTATATATATTATAAATCATAGAGAGTAAGAACCTAGAACCTTTCGGCACCCTCTCTATCTGCCTTGGGTTAGCTGCTGCAGTTATCCTATCTAACTGATTCTCGAACTTAACCTCTAATCCATACTCTTTTATTAAACTCCTTGTATAATCATCTGGAAATGAATCTCTAACTATAAGCCTTGTTGGGGCCTCGCTAACATTCTCTGCTGGTCTACCAAATATTGAGCATACATTACAATCAGCACTTCCACATATATGTATACGTATTTGGGTGTTTTCTGCTTTGACGACTTCTTTTAATTCTTTGCCATCTGCTACCTCTAACTTAGATCTCATAACCCCTTTTAGTGATGAACCTGGTATGTATGGTTCCTTTGTAATGATATCTTTAACTACAGGAGCATCAACCTCGCCTATCTCCACCTTCTCTCTACTGCTCCCTATATGCAAACCAGTCAAGCATTCGATAACTCCTATAACTTCTAACTTTGCAAGTAACATTAAACTCATAATCATCACTTCTTTCGCCTCTCATAATATACAAAATATGCTAGAATAGAGTCTATAAGCTCGCTTAATTTAGATAGATCTTCCTTATCCTTGACCTTACCTCTTATGATATTTGAGAGTAGATCACAAACCTCCTTAGCCTTCTGCTGTCTACCAGCTATATATGCAAGTCTAGGAGGTATTAAGAATATCTTATCTATACTTGCATTACTGCTTTTGATATCAAATGCTACATCTTTTATAATAGAGTGGATCTTTCTTAACTGTGAAGAAGATACATCGCTAGATACAAGTAAGCACCCCAACTTCTCACCAAACTTATCTATATCACTATATGTTAAATTCTTTAATGAAGCAATGCTATTTAATCCCTTTTTGATCTCATTTATGTCTACCCTTTCATGCATCTGCAACAATACTTACCTCCTTGTTGCAAACTCCCCTAATCGTAACGATATATCTAACCATTCTATATAAGCGTTTATCTTATCTTCTATCTTATTTATGAGTTCTACCGCTTCTTTGTTATGTTTTTTAATATTAGTGATGGTGTAGACCAACCTATACCTCTTGATACTACGTGGCTCAGAATTTATTATAGATTCTCTTAGAGAAGAGAGCATATTGAATATTGTTCCCCTTGATAGTTTATCCTCATCTATAGCATCTGCCAATTCCCTATATATCTGCAGACACTCTGCAAATGTATCCCATATGATGCTTCTGTTAAAGATAGTTACTCTGTTCTTACCATTCTTCTTTGATAGATCTAGTGCAGACTTTGCTTCATCAGCAAATATATATGCTGGTGTATGCTCATCGCACAACACTATACCAGCAGATAAGGTGTTAACACTGGATCCCAAAGTAAATCTGTTGAACTCTTTGAATATATGGTGAGCAAGTTCTACTATCTCATTCCATGGACCTATAACGAATAGATCGTCGCCACCAGCATATATAATATAGATGCCAGTCCTATTTGCTATATTATTTAGAAATCCATTGAAGAAGAGATCTATTATAGTACTCTTTGTGGAGTACTCAGATAATGTTGTAGAGTTAGAGAAGAACTTACCTAAGTTATCTACATCCATCTTCAACACGCCTAATATATTAGCACCTCTAGCATGCTTTATAACATCATCGAGTGTCATTATCTCATTATCATTACTCATAGGAACTACATTTGCTATAAACTTGAAGCCAACAGTATATGGTCTCTTTATGCTTGAGATATCTGTAGAGTTAAGTCTGTATATCCTTATATATGCATCCTTCAAGATCTCCAAATTAACGATCCTATCTAAATAATCGTTGTTGCTTACAAGCATATAGCATATATCCAATTCATCAAATATTATTGGGTATATCCCACTGACAATACCCTTTATATCCAGATTTCTAACGTTACTACCTATGATCTCAACAATATACTTTGCATCTGCCAATGGTTTTGCTATATCTTCTAATTCCTTACATATGTTACACTTTACAATCCCTTCATCATCTTCTTTGTTGTTTGTACTGTAATTGCATATATGACATATGTTAGAAGCAATCTCTTCAGGCTCGAATATTTTACTGTAATATCCTATACCTTTACTGAGTAGATAGTTCAATGGTCTACTCTTAGCCTCATTTATGTTATAATGCAGAGCATTGTATATATCCCCAAATGGAGCTATAACGTTAGTCTTGAACATCCCTATGTAAAGATTTATCCTAACACCAAACCTATTGAAGATGTAGACCCTAACCCTATCTATAAGCTCCTCTAGCTTATCTAACAATGAGGAAGGCAATAGTAAGAGCGAATGCCCGCCCCCTAGTGTTATTATATTGCATTCTAGCAGACCAAGGTTATGGATTAGGTATTTGGCTATAGCTTCAGTTAGTAACGCTACATAGAATGATCTTCCACGTAATGCTTTTAGTGCCTTCTGTGGATGTATGTTGTATATGAACCTCTGTATACCCCCTATATCTATCAATACAAATACAAAACCTTCACTTCCTTTCTTTCTATTAATATAAAGAGAGTGTGCTATAGCCATACTAGTCCTTAGATGCTCGTACAATGATATGGTAGGTACTCTCTCATAGTATGGTGCAGATGGTATGGTAAAGAGCCATGCCTTCATCAGGTGAAGGAGACTCTCTATATAGTACGCTCTAGCATATCTGCCTCTATATGGTATATCTTTGAATACCTCAACATTTCCAAGGAAGTTGGTAAGGTGATTGTAGTATATAGCACTTGTTAGGTTCTCTTCACTATTTATCCCATCTATGAACCTCTTATAATCTGTGGATAGAACAGTTAATGGATAGTAACTTTTTTGGCTGAATGGTGTAGCCAACTTTCTATACACAGATAACTTTATGCTCTCTAACTCCGATTCACTCTCTAGGTTTGCATACTCCCTTTCACTAGCAGATATATGATCTGCCTCCCTTACAATATCTAATAGAGGATCGCTCCTGTTACTATGATGCTCTCTAACTATCTCTTTAACCTTCTCTATCACATTGTTACCAAATAATCCTTTTGGGATATACATATCTATAAACTCTGAACTGTACTCATAATGCCTCTTTTTGAGACCATATGCCCTCTGTAAGAACTTTCCAATATCATGCAATAAAGATGATAACAATACTATTGATTCATCTTCTTCCATAACAGTTCCACCTCTTCGTTAGAGAATCCATGGACTATATCATTAATGATATAATTAATGTTGATATTCTTCTTAGAGAGGAGGTTAGATATTACGGATATTGTTAGTGTTAATATCCTTTCTGCATCATCCTTATTCTGCATAATGAACCCATGTATCAATATAGAGTTATTTCTGATCCGTTGTATCTCCTGTATATATTTCATTATCTCACTATTGTCAAGGCATAGAATACCTATGCCTTGGCCCAGATTAAGTTTGTCACCATCGTTAAACTTATCCTTGATCTTATCTGGTAGACTATCTTTCCTTATACACCAAGGGTTTATATTATTAAGCAGCAAGAGCATCTGTATACACATCTCCAATGCTCTATAACATCTAATTATAGAATCTGTGTAGAGTCCTTCTATGAAACGTCTAGATGCATTAAGCAACATATCTGCTATTAAGCATGGCATAAGATCTATTATCTTATAATGGTCTAGGCTCTCTGGTAGTCTTTCTGGCTCATTGGTTATACTCTTTAGTATCTTCAACTCCTTCTTTATTTTGCTGAACTTTGTATGGAGCCTGATGACTACATCTGGAAGGTTATTGTACTTCCCTTGCTCCTTTAATAACTCAGCATACTCTCTAATCTCATTAAACTTAGACAATGCATCTTCATAGTTGAACGTTTCCCAGGCTAGGGGACCATCTATCGCCTTCTTTATAAAGTTGTATTCATGTTTATTTGGCAACATTTTGGAGAGGTAAGATGCTTTATGATAAGAGTATGATTTCAGCTCTTTCATTATATTCTCTATAGGTAGTATAGATAGAGTGTGTAGTTTCATCTGATCTCTTGTTGAAACATTAGTCTGACCTTCTACATAAACAAATTCTGTATTATTTAGAGGTAGATAGTTGATGGCTGCTAATAACAGGGATAATATCATTGGATTTGTACCCCCACCTACACTTACAATTATTCTATCCCCTTCAGATAAACCTATAGAGCTTACAATCTTCTCATATTCTTTTTTACACTCTTCTAAGTTAAATGGTTCATCTATCTGCTTAACCCTAGTCTCAAAACCCTTAGACTGTGCATATTTTTTTAAGTTAGTAGCGTTAAGTAATGGATCATTATTGCCTACTGGTCTTCCATATAACAGATATACAATACATCTCTCATTCTTTACATCATTTCCCAGAGAATCTATAACATATTCATGTTGTGAAGAACTAGTACCTACGTTAATTAAAATATGTAGTGCCATATTTGGCTAGCTTCTTTAGTGGTATATATATGTAGTGATGTAAATATAACAATCTTCTTATATAAAATTGGCGATTGGCTAACTTAATTTTGAGATGGAGTAAAGCTTATTGATAACCAATAATAACATAATATATGCAGACGTATTTGATCGGCTCTGTTAACTTTAGATCTAGCTATACAGACTATAATTATGGAACGTAATAGAACTCCTAAACCATTAAAACTGTATGCCATATACCTTTA
>CAZLZM010000063.1:0-6751 GCA_964563995.1 uncultured Nitrosopumilales archaeon | reverse complement strand
AAAAATTTTAAAAATTTTCAAGATTTAACTATGGCTTGATCTCTTGGACTGTTTATTAATCTGAGTAACCTGTATTCGTATATTTTGATTCATGTTTTGATTCATGAACTCTCTTACTATGAACCTAAGTAGCTCTGCTCTACTCCTTATCCCAAACCTCTTTGCATCATCACTTGCAAGATACTTGTCCAGCTCTGCTAACATCTCCTTAGGCAAGGGTACGTAATCCCAATCGTATCTAGCCATATTACAGTAAACATGCATGAGATATGTTTTAAATTTTATGTGTCAGTGCTATTTTATGCTAAAAATTTTTAAATAATCCTAAGATGGTAAACTAATAACTTCTTTATTATGGTTAGCATACACCATCATCTGCATATAGATTCAATTAATGAGTAACCTGGATAATGCTAATTCAGTGAATAAATCTATAAGCAAGATAAACCAATATAGTATATGGTAAAGAGGTGTCCCATATGTGGTTGTACACAACATTATATCATTGGCTGTCATGAGCATTGGTTAAAGCATGATAAGGAGCAAGAACAGGAAGAGGCAAGGGAATATAGATAAATAAATAAAATAGATTATAACCCACAAATAATCTATGTAATAATTAAAATATTATATTTTATATTTAGTTAGTATTAATCACCACTAGCATGAGAATATCATATGAAGTTAATCCACCAAGGATAATAGATCATGTTACTGCTAAGTTTAACATCGATGCATTAAGGAGCGAGCTTGAAAAGTTCTACTCTAGGATAGGGATGCTTAAAGGTTTGGTATACTCGATACACGTAACAGATTCAGTGCTAGGTATAGCAAGGCTATCAAGTGTAAGTATAGCAAGTAGTATAGTAAGTAATTATAATCAAAGGACAAGATGTAGCATAAGGGTTAGGGATAGGAATATGAATGCTATAATGCAACTGGTTTCTGATGCTATACTAGCAAGGATAGACGGGTTGCTCATAGTAAAAGGTGATGAGCCTAGACATAAGAGCATAGACTCTGGTCTTACTGCTAGTAGTGTAGTTAAGATGCTTAATGAGTACGGTTTTTCTGATCATATAAAACTCTTTCTATCCATAGCAGAGGATGCAAGTGAGCATGAGTTACTAAGGAAGATGAATTCAGAACCTTATGGCTTCGTAACTCAGAGTATAACAAGCATAGAGCATATAACAGCATTGGCAGATAGAGTAAAGTCTAATAATAAGTGTATTATACCATGTATAATGATACCATCTAGCAAGAATAAGGTATCTGCAAAGAACATTAACCTAAACTGGAGTAATTATGAGAATAATATAGAAGAGTTTATAAAACAAGCATATATTATATGTGGAGAGGTCATGATTACTTCACCAAACAGTTTCAATGAAGGTGTTGAGATTATTAAACGAGTAATAGGTAAATAAAGAGGTAATTTTAGATGGTTAAAATTAAGGGTATTACAGAAATGGATGATACAAAGGAAAGGAAGGTAGAGCATGAAGGCATGGGTAATGAGAATAAGGAAGGAATGGATCGCGTAAATGCTAAGAACGATATTAGTAGCATTATAGATAGTTACTTTAACAACAAAAGAAAAGGTATAAGGTTATTCAACTATGTTACAGGTATATACCCTAGATCAAGCACGTTGATAGCTGCTACTAGAAAGCTTGCAATGGATGATCCAAAGTTAAGAGAGTTGTTCATAAGGGGCAAGAGATCATGGATAAATGCTCAGAAGCGTGTAGGCTTGAGTTACATAGCAGATCCTATGCTTAATTGGGATGATATCTTTAGACCATTCTCAGAAGTTAATGGTATAGAATTAGGAGCGTTGAACAGGTTCTTTGAGACTAATACATTCTATAGAAGGTTAATAATCAAGGATGAATTAAAGGGTTATGGTAATGTAGTAGTAAAGCATCTAGCATTAGATCTAATAGATGAGCCTAGTGGTAATAACAATAGACGTTCTAACAACAATGGTAACAGAAAAGGTGTTATAAAGTACAAGAAGGTTGCATGTATACCTGATCCTTATACATTCTCATATATGAATGAGAATAGATACTATAAGAGCGATGAGGATTATATTCTAGCAGTAGCAGATATGCTAAATGCTGAAGCAAGAGCTCTTGATGATAATGGTATTGATATAATACACATGAACGCTCCAGCTATAGCATACAATGTAAGTAATGATATTTATGTCGACCTTAGTCTTGTAAAGCAAGCAGTCGAGAAGGTTAAGAGCAACGTTAAGAGCAAGGTATACCTATATCTATACTTTGGTAATGTATCTAACATATTCGATAAACTGTTGGATATAAAGGTAGATGGTATAGGCATAGATGTTACAAGTACAAAGATAACATCTGTTATGGATTACAGCATAGATAAGGATCTTGTGATAGGTATAGTTGATTCTATGAACACAAAGTTAGAGGATGTAAGAAGTACTGCAAGCGCTTTAGACTTCATATTGAATAAAATTGATGCTAAGAGCATAGTACTAACTGTAAGTAACAGTTTAGAGTTCTTACCATATAGATTTGCTATGAAGAAGTTAAGCATATTAGATAAGATAACAAGGTTATTAAAGGCAAAACAGGATGGTATAATTATCTAGTAATACCCTCCTTTATTTCAACATTTATAGATCATACTATCACAGTGTCCCTAGCAAGTATGATATCAGCTTTATTCTTTATCTCTTTCATGTTATTGTCTATTGATACCTTTAATGACTCCAGTGACTTGGTATAGCTAAGCAGTATATCCTCAGACTCTTTGATATCTTTCCTAGTATACTCTAGCATTTTATTCAACTCATACAGTTTGGTAGTGTATTTGGTTATTCTAGAGTCTACACTATTCAATAGATCACTATACTTCCTAATCTCTACAATGTATTCATTCATATCCTCAATCAGAGCAAGTATATTCTTTGCAACCTTCTCATTATCCTTCGTCTGTATTCTACCAGAGTATAATGCTTCATACACCTTCCTCAATATAGCTATCAATCTATCCTCATCTATATTCATTATATCCTCTGTATTGCTTGTGATTCTCTCAAGCACATACATCTCCTCTCTACTGAAACCTATCTCATATGAGTACTTGTTTATTGCCCTTGATATCCTTGCTATAGCTCTACCCAGATCATTGAGCAGGATGCTATATCTATACTTATACTCATCTTGCGTTCCCCTCATGACTCTGTACTCCTGATCATTATCTATCTCTACGATAGCATCAAGCAGATCCCTCTCCTTACTCTTTAATTCATTCAATCTAGAGTTAACTACTACTATGCTCTCCTCTATACCTTTACACTCTATATACAAACCCTTTACCTTAGCTATTAGGTTCATGCAATACTCTATAGCATCAAGCCTCTCTTTCACCAACCTTTCTATGCTAGATATCTCATCCTCCTTGCCTTTAAGGCTAAGTAGTATATCCTTCAGTGCTTTAGCCTCCTTAGGGAAGAACTCGTAGAGCACTCTCCTATGTGAGCCTGCAGCATCCCCTATACTCTTCAGCATCTTTGCTATGCTACTCTGCAACGATTGGATACCCTGATGTAGATCCTTCAGAGATGCATAGTTATACTCTATACTCAACTGTTGGTATGATCTTATAACGCTTATTAGTGTATGCTTGCTCCTCTCTATACCTGCTATCATATGTGTAGAGAGCTCGCCACTCCTATACTTGCCCTTACTCCTTTCCATATCTCTTGCTAATCCATGCAACTTTAGTATGAGTGAATTAACCTCCTCTACTATCCTGCTTATCCTATCATGATAATAGGATGGTGTGTACTGCTTCACACTCTCTCCATATTCGTCTAAATGTTTTATATCAGAGATGGGGTTACTGTATATACTAGCAAGTAAACTCTCAAGCCCTTCAATAGTTAACTTTACACTCTTAATACCGTAACCATTATCATCAACATTTACCTTCTCCTTCTCTTTACTCCTCTTGAATATCAATAGTTATAGTACTATAAAAGGTATAGTTATACGTTACCTTTAGCAGATTGCTCTTTACCGTATTAATTATAAAATAGTTATATTAAGCAATAGTATGCAAAATTATACAGGTCAATTTTTATTATGTCTTTAAATTTTTAAATCTTTAAATATATACTATATGTAAAGTAATCATGACTGACATAAGGAATGAAAGAGAAGAGATAGAGCTAAGGTTAGAAGATATAAGCAAAGAAGAAGAGAAAAAGGTTCTTGAGTTCTTGAATAGATCCAGTGTAGAGGAGTTAGCTAAGAGTATAGAAATTATTGGAGTTAGGGATATAGGACTAAGGATAGCAGAGATGATAGTTAAGGAGCGTGAGAGGCTAAAGGGATTCACCTCAATTAAGCAGGTTATTGATATACAAGGCATAGATAGTAAGATGCTCTCTGCTATAGTAGAGTCAGTACTTGCAAGAGAGGTTGAGTATGAGAGGAGTAACTTCAAATTACTCATGCTGGAGAATCCTAACTACTTTGGTAATCTTGCATATATATTCCCAGAGTTCAAACCTGTGAAAGTTATAGCAAGTAATACTAAATATGAAGAGTTGAGATGTATAGGTTACAACCCTTCAAGTAGGATGTTAGAAGCAGTAGTTCACATAAAGCAGTCATTCGGTTACAGCACTGGTATATGTGGACAAGGGAGCAAGGAGTATGTTAGGTTCTTCATAGACTGGAATAACACCAATGAATGGAAGGATGTAGGTATGGTAAGCTTCACTGTATACAACATAATCGGTACCAAGCCATTAGAATATGCAGTAACACTGATGCTAGATGCGAAGAGTGTGCCCTGTAGTACAGAGGTTTTACCTAGGGTAAAAGCGATACTCTCATGGAACATAGCTCCTCCTGCTGGCAATCCAGATTATACGCCTGTATGGGGTAATGTAATAGAGGGAAGGATACAGATAGATACATACAGGTTTTTCATACCAGTAAAGGATATTATAGAGATATACAAGATAAAGATACCAGAGTCATTACTAGAGCTCATAGATATTAATCAAGAGTTGAAGTTATTGGAGCCTAAGGAGTTAAGCATTACTGAGCTGAAGAGTATATACAGGGAGAGGGTGCAAGAACATAGACTCTACAGTAAAGAGGTTCATAACATAATCGCAAGTGATGATGTAGTAGGGAAGTTAAGTCTAGCAAAGTTACAGAATATAGATATAACTGGTTTAACAGCTATAGCAAAGATAATACCACAGCTACTCTACAACACAGAGTATGAAGAGTTAACATGTATAGGCTTGGACACAAATGAGAGTGCTCTAGTAGGTAGGTGTTATAAATATTAAGAAGCCGTTCGGCTACCTTGGGAACCTATGCAAGAAGGGTAGTTACGAGTATGTATCCTTCTGGATAGATTGGGGAAGCGGATGGGAATATGCAGGCACAACATCAGTTAACGTGCATGATATAAGCAGTATACCTGTAGGGGGATTACATTACGCAGTATATCTGCCTATAGACCTAAGTACAAAGAAGATACCATGTCATCAGGGAGCAAAGATAGCAAAGGTTAGAGCAGTACTATCATGGAATATCCCTGTATCAAGTCCTAACTCTATACCTATGTATGGGAATAGAATGGATACACACGTACATATACCACCAGGAGTACCAGTCCCTGAAGGAGAGTATATACCGTATATAACTAACGTCGGTAGTATGAATGTATGTAGTATAGATCAGGGCACTGGTCTGGCTAATGGTCCTAGCAGTGGTACAGCAAACTTCACTGCTGTTGATAGCCCATTCGGAGGTGTAGTAACTATCTCTGGCTATATAGCGAACCCTCCACACTATCTAAGCGGTGCCAATGCAGGGACACCATTGAAGTACAGAGTATCCGTAAGGCAGATAAGCCCTATAGTTACAGTATGGCAGGCAGTAACCAATCCGTTTAATGTACAGATAACAGAGCAGTTAGGTAGTATACCAGTAACATACAATAAGCTACAGTTGTCAGATGCTAACGGGTACTTTGAGTATCTTCAGGATAATCCTCCAGGTCCATGGAGGGATGTCTTTGGTGATGTATTAGCAAGATGGAGTACATCTGGACTTAATGATGGATTATGGGAGATAAGGGTAGATGTACTTAACCCAGTTACTAACCAGACATGGAGTATAGGAAGTATAACATGCATAGATGGAAGTAGTAGGAGCACTGTTAAGATACGCTTGGATAATACCCCTCCAAAGGCAGATCTTACTATAGATATGGTAGCAGATGGAGACTACATAAGTAATCCAGCAGTAACAACATCACCTATGGCTATATGTGGGAAGATGAAATCAGGCGTATTCATAGTGGGAAGGTTCAAGGCTAAAGACGAAGGTTTGAATGAGCACTTCTACAGCTATTCATTTGCCGTACTTCCATTATCGATAGGAGGTACATCAACACCACAGAGCTTCAAACATATACCAGTTGCAAGCAGTTACCCAGCAGTACCTACCACAGGTATACTGATGCCTGCTTCACCACCATACCCAATACCATTGCCTAACGGTATATGGCAGTTGAGTACAAAGAATATGCTCCAATGTGGCTATGTTGTACGTTTAACTGTATGGGATAGAACAATAGTGAATAGCAGTTATGTAGGCTGGTCTGACTCTAAGGAGGTAGGGTTCTGTCTAGAATAGTAGACAGGCATAATTTTTATTTTTTTATTCTCTAT
>CAZLZM010000062.1:0-6776 GCA_964563995.1 uncultured Nitrosopumilales archaeon | reverse complement strand
TATATATATAATTGAAATTAAAAATGGTATGAAGATAGCCATAATAGGTGCTGGTGTAGCTGGTAGCTTTCTATCATGCTTGCTTAACAACAAGGGTTACGATGTTGAGGTATTTGAGCAATACACAAAGGAGAGACACTTTCCGGTATGTGCTTGGGGCACATCAAAGCATATGCTTGCCCACTTCTGTAGCATGGTAGGCTTAGACTTCAATGACTATATATTACATGTAGGCAAGAGGCTAGATATCTACATACAAGGAAGTGATAAGCATGAGTATCTTAACCTTAAAGGACTGGTTACATACGATAAGAGGAGATGGGAGAATGATATGCTAAAGGGTGTAAAGATAAACTATGGGGTTAGGTGCACAAAGGATACATTCCCTTTGCATAAATATGATTATGTTCTAGATTGTACGGGTTTTCATAGATCTATGCTCCCTAGACCTAGAGAAGATCTAACAATACCTGTATGGGAGTACATGCTTGGTAACCTAAGCAAGGAAAGGGATTTCTATGTTATAGGCTATAGGAATGCAATGGGTTACTTCTGGCACTTCCCCTTGAGCAATGGTAAGGCATTCGTAGGCTCTGGACACTTCAAGAAGGATTACTATGGCATAGATGAGTTTCTTTCAGAGGAGCCTAATGCAGAGATACTTATGCGCATAGGTAGACCTGTAAGACTTGCCCCAGTTACAAGGGTTGAACCTATAGTCTATAGGAATGTTATCGGCGTTGGTGAATCGATAGGTACTGTATTCCCATTACTTGGAGAAGGAATAACCCCATCGCTCCAATCAGCAGAGATACTATATAAACTGCTAACAGAAGGCGAGTTCAGTGAAGAGTCATATAGATATGAACTCCGTAGGAAGTTAGGTTACTATGATGACGTATACAAGGTATTAAGGTTGAAGATGGATGGAAGGTTCAATATGCTTAGACACTCAAGGCTATTATATAGAATATACAAGAATATGAAGAGGGAAGAGGATAGGTATGGATTTGAGGTTAGCATAGATAAATTTGTTAATCTGCTTAATGCACTATAGGAAAGTAATAATATTAGTTTAAAAATTATAGATGCCACAATGGATTATATTGTAGTTGCAGAGAAGTTCAGTGTTGCCAATGCTATAAAGGGAGCATTATCAAAGATAAATGTTAACAATGCAAATGTTACATGGGTTAATGGGCATGTGGTTGATATAGATCTCCCAACCCAGTTTAAGCAATGGAGACTAGATAACCTTCATGATATACTTAAAGTTAGAAGATTCAGATATAGGATAGTAGATAGAAAGGCCTACTTAAGGCTTAAGCAATACTTTGGGAAGGGCAAGCTTGTTATAGCAACAGATAATGATCATGAGGGTGAACTCATAGGTTATGAGATACTTATGCTTTACAAGACTTATAGCAATAGCAAGGATAGAGAGGTTCCATACTTTAGGATGAGGTTCAACTCAACTAATATGAATGAGTTGGTTAATTCATGGAGGAACCTTGAGAGCAGCCTTAATTGGAGATGGGTATATAAGGCTATGTTTAGGCAGAGGTTCGATCTGCTAACTGGTGCAGCGTACACTAGGCTACTAACACTAGCAAACAGAACAAATGGTTCAAACCTATCTTATGGAAGGATAATAAGCTGGGGTTCATGTCAGATACCAACTCTTTACTTTATAGTACAGAGGGAGAGGGAGATAGAATCATTCAAGAGCGTAGATTATTGGTATATAAAGGCTGAGTTAGAGTACAATGGTATAAGGTTTAATGCTCTAAGTAAGCATGTTTATAATAAAGATGAAGCGTTGTTGATGCTTAAAGCAGCAAGTGATGCAAGAGCAGGATACGCACAAGTTCTTGATTATAATGAGTATATGAAGAGCATAGAGAGGCCATTACCAACTAGGACAGATGATGCTCTTAAGGATCTAAGCAGGATAACCAAGACAAGCGCAAATAGGATACTCCAAGTTATGGAAGAACTTTACTCCTCTGGCTACATATCATACCCTAGGACAGATACGAACAGATATGCTAGTAACTTTAACTTTGCTCATGCTATGATAGCAGCATGTAAAGGCTTAGGTATGGGTTATCTTAGCAGAGAACCTGTGCCAAGGAATGGTAATAAGGATGATAATGCACACCCACCAATATACCCTACAGGTTCATACAATGGCTCTGGCATAGCAAGGGTAGTATGGGAGTATATAGCAAGGAGGTTCCTAGCAAATGTATACTTTGATAACGCTACTATGCTTATTAATAATGCTAAACTAACACTGAATGGAGTAGAGTTAGATGCAAATGGTAATAAGATTATAAATTATGGGTTCTTTAAGATATATGATTACTTTAAACCTGTAGATGATATTATACCAAGGATGAGGAATGGTGATAAGGTTAAGGTTATTGATGTTAGGCTAGTAAATGATAAGACCAAACCACCAGGTCGGCTAAGTGAGTCAGAGCTGTTAGATATTATGGAGAGGTATGGTATAGGTACAGATGCTACTAGGGCAGAGTTCCCCTCACTTATAATAAAGAGGGGTTATGCAAAAAAAGTTAATAATAGATTCAGACCAACACAGCTTGGTTTAGCACTAATAAATACCTTAGAGAGTATAGATGCTAGACTAGTTAAAGCAGATACAAGGACAATGGTAGAGGATACTATGAGTATGATAGAGAAGGGTAAGATAGATGATTACGAGAATGCATTAGATGATACTATTAGTATATACAGTAAACTACTCTCATTATGCAAGAACAGACTAGAGATTATAAGTAGCATAGGCAAGGTTGGGGATGAGGCTAACTAGGGTGTATGAGATAAGATCAAAGGATAAGATAATTGCATTATTGAACAGCATACCATCTGGTACTCTAGGCACTATAGATGTTAATGGTTTTCCTCAACTTGTCCCAATGAACTTCGTTTATGCATACGATGCAATATACATGCACTCCTTTAGTATTGGTGAGAAGATAGAGAATATAAAGAGGGATAACAGGGTTGGGTTTGAGGCTCATAGGTATATTGAGTTCTTACCATCTTACTTCTTTGATCCAAAGGATGCTTCACAGGCAGATACACTGTACATGAGTGTTATCATAAAGGGTTACGCTGAGCTGGTGCATGATATGGAAGAGAGGGCAAGGGCATTGAATGCGCTCATGCACAAGTATCAGAAGGAAGGATTTTATGAGGAGTTGAAACCTAATATGGATACAGTCAAGGATTCTAATTTAGCTATAATAAAGGTGAAGCCTATAGTTATGACTGGTAAGTATAAACTAGGACAGCAATGGTCAATAGAGTATAGAAGGTACATTGCTAAGAGGATATTGGAGAGGGGTACCCCTACTGCAATGGATACAGTTGCTCTAATGGGTCTAGATCCCCATACACTTGAGTATAAGCATGAACCTTTAGAATGATAAGCAATGGTAGTAATAGTAGTTATTTGATAAATATCTAAGGGCAAGGATTCTTGTATCTGGATTGTTCATTATTCTAGATCCGCAATCTCATACCTTATCAGATACAAATGACGTGTCATAACCTTGTTAGTGCTGTCTCTATAGAGATACTTGTTTATTTATTTAGATCAATTCTTCTGCAGCCTCCTGCTTCAGTCTGTAGCCTTAGATCTAGGCAACATTACAGGTTTAATAATATTTAATTTAATATTATCAGCAATTCATTCATGCTTTAAAGGACTAGATTTTTGCCAATCATTGTAATTATCATACCTTACACAATAATCAATTTAGTATAATATATATTAAAGCAATATGGGATGATGGAGTTAAAGTCTAGATGGAATGAACTGGAGGAGGTCTTTAAACCATTAATTGATAAGAACCAAGTAGCACTACTCATAAGAGGCTTGCCAGGTACAGGAAAGACTACCCTAGCACTTGAGCTGATGAACCTTGTTAAGGATATGTATAACTGCATATACATATCTACTAGAGTATCATTTAACAAATTAAAGCAGCAGATACCATGGGTTGAGGATATACTTAACGACTCTACTGTGTTACAACTAACCAATGCTAATATTAGAGATAAGAACGGGTATGATAATCCAATGGGTAAAGGTAAAGGGGATAACATAGATCTAAGGCTAAGTACTGCGGATAATCTGCTTAACCTAATAATAGATAAACTTGTTAACAGCAAGAAGGCTTTCATAGTACTAGATAGTTGGGATTCCCTAGCAAAAGAGATACCATTGGATGAGAGGATGAAGATGGAAAAAGACAATGCTTGCTATAGCTGATGCTAACAATGGGATACTTGTGTTCATAAGTGAGGAGCCAGAGAAGAACACTCTAGCATACCTTGTAGATTGCATTATAACATTAACAACTGAGGAGAGTAATGGTGTATGGCTAAGGAAGATGCAGATAGATAAGATGAGAGGGGTTGCTATAAAGAGGAGTAAGATGGTATACACATTACATGATGGGCACTTTACAATAGCAGGTTCAAAGCCAAGGGCTATATATGTAAATGAGTTATTCAATGCTATAGCAAGTAAGCAAGGTTACACATCAACTGGTAACAGACAGCTTGATGATGCACTAGAATATGGTATAAGGAATGGCAGCGTAGTTATGCTAGAGATTGATAACAATGTTAACATGAGCTATGCTAGAATTATTGCAACAAATGCTGTATTGAATAATATAAGGAGCGACAAGCCCGCAATGGTTATATGCGGTAGTGATGAGCCATTGATCAAGGTACTGAATAAGATAGTTCCATACTGCTTATCCTATGATCTTAGCAGATTGATGGTATTTGCTCATCCATCAGCCAACTCTGAACAAGAGTTCAAGACCATACTACATGAACTATGCACTTATGATAAGCAGTGTATAACAGAAGATATGATAATGAATCTAAACAACGATAACACTGAAAATATGGCTTTGCTTATAGATAGTTACATAAAATTAAAGGATTATAGCAAGAGTATGATAATAACTGTAAATCTTATATGGAGTGAGTTTGAGCATATAAAGAACTCATTACTATATGGTACAAAACTAGTTAGAAACAATGGAGATGTACTCCTATTAACTGTAAAGGCTGATAGTGATATGGCAGATAATGCAAGTATGCTAGCAGATATACACATTAAATTATGTGAGGATAGTGGTACCCATATGCTAGGTATAAAGAAGCCATTTAAGAAGTTGTATGCCATGAGCTTAGATAATGCCCATGGTTACCATTCCTATTCCCTCTTGCCCTTACTCTAACTATTCTTTGATCCTTATGTTACAAAGATAACATACATAACTCTATTAGTTTATTATGTATTAAATGATCATGCTTGATAATATACTTGATTTAAGGGTAATACTAGCATTAACAACACTTGGAATAGGCTCATACATGGACCTTAAATACAGGGAGGTGAATGATCTGTTATGGATCATAGCAGTAGGATTAGGTTTAGTACTACACATAATTTACCCATTACCACTGCTTGAGCATATATATAATATAGCTGTAGGCTCCATTATTATAGCATCTATAGCAGTAGTTGCTCATCGGGTAGGGTTATTTGGTGGTGCAGATGCCCTTGCACTAATAACAATGCTTGTAATACTCCCTATACATGAGAAGAGTATAGTTCCAACTTTAAGCATATTGCTTAATGCATGTATAATAGCAGTTGTATCATCCATTCTATACAATGTAATAAGGAATGCTCTAGCAATTGCTAAAGGTATAAATATATTCGAGGGCTTCAATGAGCCTTTAACAAAGAAGTGCCTTGCATTCATTATTGCACAAAGGATAGATAAGGTAGGTAGGCATTATGCATTCATAGCAGAGAGCAATACTAGCAATGGGAAGAAGTTCGATCTATCACTGAAGCATGCAGAGGACAGCAGTTATGTAAACATTAACAATGGAGATGGTGTATGGGTTATAGTAGGGTTACCATTCATACTCTACATACTAGTAGGTTTAATAACTATGCTTGCAATTAGTGATCCATTAACTACACTTCTATCATAATTAGCATATGGATCAAGATCAAGACTTATTAACCTCTAATACACTAATATTAACTATGGTAGAGGAAGAGCCTAAGGATCTGATGGTACTTAATGCTATTGCCAAAGGCTATAATACAGAGGAGAAGATAGCAAAGACTACTGGGCTACCATTATTTGAGGTAGCAATGATAGTTGAGAGATTACTCTTAAGAGGGCTTATAGAGAGGAGAGAGAAGAAGGGTCTACTAGGAAGGAGGAAGGTTGAGATGGGTATAACTGAGAGAGGGTATAAGGAGTTACAGGAGAGGAGGTTTGAGTTAGAGCAGAGATGGCAAAGGATGGTTACTCTAGTTGAGCAGGGAAATAGAGAAGAATTTGAGAGAGAGGCATTGAGTCTTAAGAGTTGGATACCATTGATGGTATTTATGGGTATAATGGATATAATGATGTGGATGACCATGCTTAGTATGATGAACCTAGCAGCACAAGAATTCATGCCTGCACATGTTCCAGAGGGTGGTGATGCTAGCAGTAGTGGAGGAGTAGATGGGGGAGACTATGGTGGAGGAGAGTTTGGTGATCTAGACTTTGATGTTAACATATAATAATTAGATAAAAAAATCAAAATAAAATAATATCTTATCTATTCTATTAGAATAAACTCAGTTGCATTAAGTGAACTACCCCACCCTTACGGATGGGGCTTCCTGTTTCATAGACCCTGATAGGATCTCC
>CAZLZM010000061.1:0-6874 GCA_964563995.1 uncultured Nitrosopumilales archaeon | reverse complement strand
GTTCAAGATGAGTAACAGTACCATCTGAACCTACAACTACCGGATCTAATACTCTATCATTCACACCTATAAATACTTGCTGTCCATCTTGTCCTTGCATTATCAATGGCTCGGTATTTGTATTTGGTATAGGCATAATGTTAGAGCCTTGTGAGACTACGAATGGTGCGAAGATATCATTTCTGTAACTGTTATCAAGTACTAATGTTATTGTATGAGGTTCTGGTACATTTGAGGGGTTATACCATGTAACGCTGTCACCAACATGTATCTCAAGTGATTGAGGGCGGAACATTGTTAATGGTATTTTTGGTCCACCGCCTCCAGCAAGTACTTTATGCATGGTTTCTTCTTTATTTGATGTATTGCCTTGTGCTATAACAAACTGTTGATTTACAACAAGAAGCATTGTAACCAGTAATCCAATCGTCACTACAGTACATGCTAAAATTACTATCTTCATTAACTAGTTTGCTTGACTGTATAATATAAATCTACCTTTAGAGGTTCTAGCAAGTCTTAGGTTGTTAACCATTGATTTTATTACCCAATTACTCTAGCTTAATCCATGGTTTTCGTCCTATATGTATAGAGGGACGAGTGGCAACTTAGGCTAGGCTTAGAATCTTGAGCAAGGAACCCTATTCCTCTCACCCGAATAGAATGGGTTTAGGTCATCAACGAAACCCTAATGTTAGACATAAGATATAGGTAGAGAACCTATAACGAGCTGATTCAGTATATTTACAGTATAGCCAGTTACCAACTATAGATGCATATGAGGAATTGGGGTATCACGAACCAAATGAGCATGATGATTGATAGCAATGCTAAGGATCTAATCATACTCTGCTGTATAGATCTTAACAGGTTCTCAGTACAGATGGATTGGTTAACAGAGCGCCAAGCATCCTCTTAAGCCTTATAGACAATGCAGGTAATAATGGGAATAGTACTCAATGAGATCTACCCATCATTGTTTTGATGATATGCACAAGATTGATTAAGTAATTAAAATTTCATGGACTAATGAGAATCAATATTCTTAAATCTTAATTTAGTATGTATAGAATATTGTTTCATCCCATCCTCTTAATTAATCCCAATCAATATATCAGCATGTGCAATAATAATAAGTATCTTATCAATAATGTTATCCTTGAACTGATTTAAGTAGGATTACCTTACTGATTATTTATGAATAATAATATTATTAATATTCATAATTTACTCAAAGATTACAAAGATAGAGGTTATCCTATAGCATTGATAGGTTGTAAAGCAAGGGGAAGATCATTTGATGTATGCGAACATAATATACTTGTATACGCTAGAGGTTTATCGAATAGAGATAGCAAGAACGTTAATAATGCTAGCAATGAGTACAATAGGTTCATAGAGTTACAATGCTCAGATACTTTACTTAAGGTTCATATGCTAAGTGATGTTGATAGCATGGTTAAAAAGGCAGTTATGATAAAGGATATGATAATACTTCATGATCCTAACATGGAACTATCTACACTAGCTAAAGGTTTAACCTTAAACCCTAATCTTACAAGATATTACATTAGAGAGAGGCTTATAAATACACTACTTTATTTAAGCAAAGCTGTTAACTCAGATAACTTACTTGCATCTCTATGGCTTAAGGTATCTTCATGCTACTATATAGATGCATATATAGCTCTTAATGGAATGCACATAATGCCAGCACATATGCTCCAACAGTTAAGGTCTCTAGGCAATAGTAAGGAGTTAGATGCTATGATAGAGTCTTTTGGTATAGGGGATGCAAACAGATCGCTGCTAAGTATAATGACTCAAGGGCTAATAGAGCTCTTGAGGGCTAATAATATCAACGATTGTACTATAGAGAAGAAAGTAAATTATATGTACTCTATGGAGATGTATACTGATCTTTATATGTACATATGTTATATATGTAAGAATATTATTATAACATCATCTCATTTGCATGACAGATCGATCTATGGAGAGTTAAGTAAGATAATGCATCTTAATAATGATGTAGTTAATGTAAAGAGGCATGCCTATAATCTAATGGACATATGCAAGGAGAAGTTAAAGGCTATAAATGAAGGTAAGACTTACATGAAGCATATCTAATAGCAGTATTCCATAAAACCTTTTAATAACATTATAAGTGCTTTAATTACATGCAGATAAAGAGCATTAAGATAGAACCACCAAGTGGGCTCAATGTTATATTAGGGCAAGCACACTTCATAAAGACTGTAGAGGATATTTATGAGACATTAGCAAGTGCTAGCCCAAGTATAAGGTTTGGTATAGCATTCTGTGAGGCTAGTGGTAAGGCACTAATAAGGTATGATGGTAACGATGAAGCATTAATTAATAATGCGATAGATTATGCTAAGCTTATATCTGCTGGTCATGTATTTGTAATTGTACTAAGTAACTCATATCCTATAAACATACTTAATAGAGTTAAGAGTATAGATGAGGTGGTTAACTTGTATTGTGCTACAGCAAATCCTATAGAGGTTATAATAGTAGAGACTGAGCAAGGCAGAGGTGTACTTGGCATAGTAGATGGTGTTAAGAGTAAAGGTGTAGAGAGCAGTGATGAGAAGAGGGAGAGATACGAACTCTTACGCAGATTAGGATATAAAAGGTGAGCTACCCCCTGACTAAAGTCATGGACTTCTTGGTTCACAGACCCTCTAACGATATTAAGATCTCCTAAAGCATAACTTCACAATACTCTATGTATAGATATTTATATTTATATTAATTTTAATTGTAAATATATTTTTATCCTCTCTTTAATGTAAAGATAGACTTGAGTAAGTTCATAAGAATATCGATTGATTATGGAAGTTAATAAGTGATTAGAATTAAGATAGATAGATTTATTTATCATAAAATATCCCATTAGATTATGATTAATATAGGAGATAAGGCGCCAGATTTTACCGCAGAATCAACCCATGGAGTAATAACATTAAGCAAGTATAAGGGCAAGAATGTTGTGCTTTACTTTTACGTTAAAGATATGACCCCAGGATGTACAACACAATCTATAGGTATGAAGAACTCAATAGATGCCATAAAGGCTCTTAATGCAGAGGTCATAGGTATTAGTAGCGATGATCTAGAGATGCATAAAAAGTTCTTGGATAGGTATAAGCTTAATTTCCCATTGGTTGCTGATAATGATAATAGGATAAGCAAGGCATATGGGGTGTACAATGAAGAAAAGAATAGGGCAAGAAGGGTAACATTCATAATAGACAAGGATGGTATAGTGAGGCATATAATAGATAGAGTTAATGTTAATACACACGCTCAAGATGTGATAAGCTTATTGAAGCAGTTAAACTAACTAATGTATTTATTATTGCTAGTATAGATGTGGGGTATGAATAGTGGTAAGGGTAATAGTAATGTTCTTATAATAGGTTCTGGTGCAAGGGAGCATGCATTAGGCTTCTTCATATCTAAGAGCGCTGATGTAGGTAAGGTATTCTTTGCTAATGGTAATGCTGGGACACTCTTGGATGGTTTTGAGAATATTGGGTTAAAGGTTGAAATAAATAACTATGCTAGGCTTGCAGAGTTTGCTTTAGAGCATGAGTGTGTAACTATAGTAGGACCAGAGGAGCCTTTAGCAAATGGTATAGTTGACGTATTCAATTCTAAAGGTGCAAGGATACTTGGTCCTACAAAGGATGCAGCTATGCTTGAGAGTAGCAAGGTTTATGCGAAGGAGTTCATGCGTAAGCATGGAATACCTACTCCTCCATTTAGGGTATTTGATGACCCTAACAAGGCTAAGGATTACATAGCTAGCCTTAAAGATGATGAAAGAGTAGTGGTAAAGGCTGATGGCCTTGCATATGGGAAAGGCGTTATAGTATGTAATAGCAAGGAGGACGCTTATAGTGCAATAGATAGGATAATGATAGCAAAGGAGTTTGGTTCTGCTGGAGATAGGATAGTTATAGAGAAGAGATTGTATGGTGAGGAGGCATCGTTCATATGCTTATGTGACGGTAACAGCATAATGCCATTGGCAACAAGCCAAGACCATAAGAGGCTCTACGACAATGATGAAGGACCAAACACTGGAGGAATGGGTGCATACTCACCAAACATGCTTATAGATGGAGATGATGAGTTATACAAGCAAATAATCCATGGTATAATGGAGAAGACTATACATGGGTTAAGGAGTGATGGCAGGGAGTTCAAGGGCTTCCTGTATGCTGGTCTGATGATATCCAATGGTGAAGTATACGTTCTAGAGTTCAACGTAAGGTTAGGTGACCCAGAGTGCCAAGTTATACTCCCTAGATTAGAGTCTAATCTACTCGATTATGTAAATCATGCTATAGATGGTACATTAGATCAGCTAGAGCCATTACAATGGAGTAAGAAGTATGCATTATGCGTAGTGCTTGCATCTAAGGGTTATCCATTTAGGTATGAGAAAGGTAAGGTTATAACTGGGCTTAGGAGCAACAATAATGGCAGAGTTGCTAACTACAATGATGTATTCGTATTCCATGCAGGAACTACATTCAATCAGCAAGGACAGATAGTTACAAATGGTGGTAGAGTCTTAAGCATAGTTGCATTGGCATACAGCATGCGAGATGCCATAGATAAGGCTTACAGATTGGTTAATACAATAAGTTGGGATGGTATGCATTATAGGAAGGATATAGGGTTAAAGGCATTGAAGTACTTGTAACGCCCCCATATATTTATGCACGTACTTCTCGCTTCATTGCTAGATGTTCAGAGGATGGCAACACTAAGTCCAATTGCAAGCAGGGAAGTGTATTACACACTATTACACATCTCTGCTAGCCTATTTTAGCTTTAATGGGTATTTAAGGTTAAGATTTACCGTGATTCAATCTCCACCTTAGGTTTTCTTGTTGAACTATAAGGGTGGTATAATTAATATTTAAGCAAAGAATATATCCTAGTAGTCTGATGTATGTACGAGCTTAACATAGGAGGCAACGAGTGGATAATTCTAATACTGTTATTCTTAATACTTGTAGTTGGTAGCAAGCATCTACCAGAGTTAGGCAGAAGCTTAGGTAAGGCATTTGGCGAGTATGAGAAGGCTAAGGCAAGCGTAAGAAGGGAGATGGAGAGGATGATGATGATGAGTAATAATGACAATAATAATAATAGCAAGTTAAACTCAATCATACCTATAGATGGCCCAGTTAGCAATGAGAGAGAGAAGTTGGAGATAGTTGCTAGATCATTGGGTATAGATCCTAAGGATAAGGGCGATGATGAGTTAAAGAGATTAATAATGGATAGATTGGGCAAGCAACAGTAAATAATTTATCGATTAGGTTTAAGTTGAATCATTTACATAATTCTTGATATGTTACTCTAGGAAAATTTATTTATAACTTTACTTGCATGATCTGCATGCAAGCACTTAATCCATGGGATAATGCATTGAAGCAGTTGGATGCTGCAGCAAGGCTCATGCACTTAGATGAGGGTATGCATGAGGTACTTAAGGTACCTAAGAGAGTACTCACAGTATCCATACCCATAAGAATGGATGATGGTAGCGTTAAGGTGTTCATAGGGCATAGAGTCCAGCATAATGATGCAAGGGGGCCATTCAAAGGTGGTATAAGGTATCACCCAGCAGTAACATTGGATGAGGTTAAGGCATTGGCTATGTGGATGACATGGAAGTGTGCCGTAGTTGACGTACCATTTGGAGGAGGTAAAGGAGGTATAGTGTGTGATCCTAAGAGCATGAGTGAGGCAGAGTTAGAGAGGTTAACTAGAAGGTATGCATACATGATCTCAGATATAGTAGGTCCTTATGTGGATATACCTGCTCCAGATGTTTACACTGGTCCTAGGGAGATGGCTTGGTTCATGGATACGTATAGTGCATTAAGGGGTAGCATAACTCCTGCTGTTATAACGGGTAAACCAATAAACATGGGAGGCTCACATGGTAGAACAGAGGCTACTGGCTTAGGTACAGCTATATGTGTTAGAGAAGCAGCAAAGAAGTTGGGTTTAAACCTTAATGGTGCTAGGGTTGTTATACAAGGCTTTGGCAATGCTGGAACCTTTACTGCAAGGTTCCTAAAGGATATGAAGGCTAACATAATAGGTGTAAGTGACTCAAAGGGCGGAGTGTATAATGCTGATGGATTAGATATAGATGCATTGATAGCATACAAGCAGGCTAATGGTGTAGTTAAAGGCTTCCCTGGCAGCAAGGAGATAAGCAACAAGGAGTTACTTGAGCTAGAGTGTGATATACTTGTACCAGCAGCATATGAGAACCAGATAACACACGAGAATGCTAGAAATATTAAAGCAAAGATAATAGCAGAGGCTGCAAATGGTCCAACTACTCCAGAGGCTGATGAGATACTCTTCAAGAGGGGTAAGTTGATAGTACCAGATATACTTGCCAACGCAGGAGGAGTAACCGTAAGCTACTTTGAATGGGTACAGAACCTTACAAGGGATTATTGGAGCTATGAGAAGGTTACAAGCATGCTTGAGGATAAGATGGTTAAGGCATTCAACAACGTATACAAGACAGCAGAGGAGTACAAGGTTGATATGCGCAAGGGCAGCATGGTTCTAGCAGTGAGTAGGGTTGTAGATGCTATAAAGAGCAGGGGTATATGGCCATAGCATATTTACATACTAGTGATAAAATGATAATATAACCTATTTTTGTCTATCTTTAAGAGTAAATTAATTGGATTAAATTTATTTAATGTAACTGAGTTTATTCTAATAGTTTATTCTAATAGAATAGATAAGATATTATTTTATTTTGATTTTTTATTTAATTATTATATGTTAACATCAA
>CAZLZM010000060.1:0-6910 GCA_964563995.1 uncultured Nitrosopumilales archaeon | reverse complement strand
GACGCCATTCATCCCCCATTGAAAATAGGGGGCTTTCTGGCGTCATTATTGTAAAGATAGTAGAGGTTGAGTATGCAATAGATACAAATACATCTACTACTATAGGACCACAGAAGCCTACAGAAGCAGGAACCTCCACTAAAGGGAGCACTCTTAATGGTTATGATGGTTACATATACTACACATTACCATTCATAGGTATAGGAGCATTGATAGCACTCTGGTATAAAAGGAACAAAAATGGGAATTAAATAATTTAAATCTTTATTTATTTATTATAAAATCTACTTCTTATTATCTCTTCTCTTATACTAATAGCTCTCTTACCGTTGTAAATTATATCATATACCTTATATAATATATCTGAAGTATGATCGTAACCTATCTCTATTATCCTTCTGAATGTCTCTAATGAATGCCTATGTATTATATTACCTATACTCAGCTTCTTACTCCTTATATCATCAACTACATCATTAGGTAACAGATTAGCATTTATGCTACTCCTTGCTATTATTATAGGTTCATCACTGTGATTGCATGTTATGTTAACCTCTCTCTCTATTACTCCATCTTCATGCTCTACTTGTTTGATAACTTCCACTTTTACATTAGCATCTACAATTATGCTTAATACTTGCTCTACAGTGCCTATCTCTGCTAACAGTATCTTTTCTGCAATGCTTAACCTTACTCCCGCTATACCTTCTAACTCCTTTATTCTTAATAACATCTCATTAAAGTTTATATCCCTTAAGGCTATTATCATTCATCCATTTATCATATTATACTTTAATGTAAGCATTATCATAGTTGCTACTATTGTACCTAGACTTAGTAACTTTAGTATACTCTCATATCTATGAATTTTAATTACATGCCCTCTATTCTCATAACCCTCGTTACGCTTCAACTCCTTGTATACCCTAGATACCCTTATCTCTGTATATGCTACCAACGCTGTTACAGTAGATATTAGCAATGTATGTAAAGATATGTTATTAGTCTGCATCACATAACCAGCTATTAATGGTAATGCTCCCCATGATATACTAAATGAGATATTGTTATGGAATAAACCTTTAAACCATTCCAAGTTGTATGCTAAGAGGAAGAACCCCTCTAGAATAGCTATTATGGATAGCAAGGGCACATATAATACTATGTAATATATGCCTATAGCATATGCTACTACTATGCTTAATGATGCTAATACAATTAAAAGCCTAAAGCCTAATATATCACCCCATGGTTTACGTTTAGAGCCTATAGCATCTAATGCATGTGCACCTACTCCTAATGCTAAAAAGTATATTATTGATATGGCTAATACTCTATCCCAATAAACCATCTCAGCAAGAATAGATCCTATTATGGTGAAAGATACACACATACCAGTGTATGGGAGGAAGAGCATACCTATGAATGCCCTAAACTTTAGGGATCCAAACTTTGGTACGAACCACTCATTCAATCTAGTATCCATGATTGTATATCTGAGAGACACCAATAAAAATTTTATTTATAATAATTTTAATTTACTATTAATTATATAATTATATTATTAATAGTAGAGAGTTGATTAATATTACAGTATTTATAAATTTAAATTTATGAAGGTATTGGTAACTGGGGCAAATGGGTTCATAGGTAAAGAACTTGTTAAGCATCTAATCTCTAGCATGCAGTATGATGTTTTATGTTTAGTTAGAAGTAACGATGCAGCATATATGCTAAAGAGTAAAGGGTTAGAATGTATAGTAAAAGATATAACAGATAGAGAAGGCTTGATAGATTCATTAAAGAGGGTAGATGTTGAAGCAGTATTTCACCTTGCTTCACTTAACCCCTTAGTAAAAGGTAAGAATAAGCATTACAGGGTTAACATAGAGGGTATGAGAAATCTTATAGATGCTTTATCAAATACCAATGTTAAGACAATTGTATATGCTCAAGGCTTAGGTGTGTATGGGGATGTTAAAGGTTCGTTGATAGATGAGCATAGTAGTTACAATCCTAGCAATTGGTTCACAAGGATGAGGAGTGCTGCAGAGCATATACTTGTAGATGCTTGCAAGAGATATGGCTTTAGTATAAACATAGCGGTGCTTGGCGATGTGTATGGAAATGGAGGATGGTTCAAGGATGTAGTTATTGGCAGACTTAATAATGGCACATTCAGAATACCTGGGTCTGGTAACTACTATAGGTGCTTCATTCATGTTTATGATGCTGCTAGAGCATTGGAGGCTATTCTAAGCAAGGCAAAGAGCTATGATAAGGTTATAGTATGTGATGACGAGCCATGTATGTTTAAGGATTTCATATACTATACTGCAGATCTACTAAAAGTTAAGAGACCAACAAGTGTTCCATTGTTTATAGCAAAGCTGTTCTTAGGCTCAAGCATAGTAGATACCTTAACAGCATCTGTAAGAGCAAAGAACGATAGACTTAGATCGTTCTTAGATCTTAAGTATCCTAACTATAGGATAGGGGTTAAAGAGGTTATAGATGAGATGAATTCTAGAGCTAGTACTGCTTTCTAACTTTAGCATATACTATTGCTGCAGTACCAAGGGTAAGATATCTGCAATTTACACATGTAAAACCGTTAGCATTAAGCTCATTAAACACATCATCTATCCATCTGCTATCTGCTATTACCCTATCAAGTTCATAGAATATGCTCCTCCACTCCTTAGCAAATATGCCAACAAACTTGAGTATTAAGAAGTAAAAGTGCCATAGATATCTAACACTAATGCATCTAGGATATACAAAGTCATGTAATATAATTATACCATTATCTTTCAATACCCTCTTACACTCCCTTATAAGTAATTTAGCATTAACATACTTTGGTAGATACGATGCTGTTACAACATCAAATGCATTATCCTTGAAAGGTATATACTCTGCATCAGCATTAACAAACTCTACATTAACATATTCTTGCTTCTTCCTCTTTTTATACACTGCCACCATCAAGTTCCTATAAATTATATCAAGTCCGTATACCCTATTTGACTTACCAGTAAGAAGTAAGGTTAGTATACCTGTACCACATGCAAGATCTAAAACATCACATGCCTCTGGAACTAACTTTACAATCTCTCTTTTCCATAGAGTATCATTATAGAATGTAGTTACTCTTACAACCATATCGTATGTCAAGTATACATGCTTAAAGAATCTTAGTGCTATGGCTTTGTAATTATCTTTATGTTCATTCATATTGATCTTTTATTATTTTATTTATCACTGATTCTTCTAATTAACCTATAGGCTATGAATATAGTTAGTGTTAATGAACTAATAAGAATAGCTGTTTGCATGTTACCATTGCTGATTGTTATTCCACTATGTTCTTGCATAGGATAACCATTACTATCCCTAATGACATTTAGTCTGGCTTTACCATGCCAATCATTATACAAGATTACATCTACAGCATTTAATCTACTATCTATATCATGAATATTACATATATAATGTTCAGACATCTCGTTGCAGTATAACTCTGGCTCATAGTAAGAATCATTTATGTACATACCTGTTATTCTTCCAAACCTCTTATCCACAATCAACTCCAAACTATCTATTAATCTTGCCCTTACCAGTCTATAATCATCATCTATGTTCACAATTATCTTATAGTCCTTATAGAATGAGTATGTAGGCTCATAGTATACCTTTGTCAGATCTCCTACTCTAACATTTATCATGTAAGGAGTTGGTACATCTAATGCTATATGCAATGGTATATCAAGAAGCGATCCATAATAATTTATCATATAGTCAGGTACATAATGAGAAGTATAATTAACCCTAATCTTTACATATCCTAGCCCATAACCCATGTTATCCTTGCTATACATATCATCTATAAGCATCTTAGCAAACTCTTCATGCATACTATCATGTATAACCTTTGATCTTAAATAATCATGCAAATAATAGTAATGGTTAGTATGATAATGACTATACATTGGTATCAAAGAGACGTTTACCGGAATATTCTTAATATTACCATAAGAGTCATATACATTAACCTCTAATACATTTGAGAACTTTACAGATGGATACATGTATATTACATTAGATATTATTAGATTATCATAACCTCCAAAGTGCTTAGAATACAACCTTATGTCTAATGCTACATTAGAGTATCTATGCTTTAGAACATTATCTTGTATATTATAAGAGAACACCAACTTACCATAGCCTTTCTTATCAAATAGCATCGTAGCACTCTCTTTATTATAATGATCACCTACTGCATATTTTAGCATCATTGAGCCCTTATCTATCTCTCTACCATCATTAAGGCTAAACATATAAGCAATAGCACTATACTCATTGGCATTTATCTTGCTCCTTCTTAGTTCGTGTATTAACCCATCATCATCCTTGCTTCCATGGTAGTGTAATGCTAATGCTACATCCTTCGCATAAGCCCATTCACCATCACTATTTAATACTAGATAAGCATATACATGGTATACTGGAGAATACCTTACCACTTCTGCATCTATGCTAGCATATGTGTAGCTTATTACCTTGTCTATGTTGATAAGGGTTATCTTGTATATTATCTTATGCTTGCCTAGCATTGAGTTATCCCTTGCCATGTAAACATTTATCCCATCACTGTAACCAAAGTGTAAATGATCAATGGTTCTATAATTATTGTTAATGAGGATATGATTACATATTATTTTACTACAAGAGTACTCATAATCATGAAACAGATCATACTCTTTATTAACTACTGCTTTTAATGTCCCTATCCTATCATCTTTAAATCTGTAGTATATACTATGGACAACTGCTATTGGATCATTGATGTAGTATGTACCATCCTTGTTAACTGCAATGAACCCATCATTATCGTACAGGTAAACTTTGCTTAACTTAGCATCTATATTAGGTTCTATAACTTTATAGGTGTATATAGTCTTATTTATATAAGTGTTCGAATAACAGACCCTATTCTCATACATAAAGCATACTGTATGCTTTATACTCTGATTGAACACAAATCTGTACACCCCTTTTGCAGTAGCATCTATCTCTAGCACTCCATCTGTTTTGGATCCTATTATGCTGGCATTGTTTACATCAAGCCAATAGTAATAGTCTGAGCATGATTCATACTCGCTCATTACTTCCTTGTATCCATGATCTATAACGTACTTGAATGCATCTCCAGCATAGTATGTACCATCTGGATTGTTTCTAACGCTACCATTGTAATAAGCACTTGATATGGTAATTGTTGCATGAAGATTACATGGGCTAGATGAGTAAGATGATACAATATTATTGATTGGGTCTAGTGAAGAAGCATTGGTAAAGATAACATCACTACCGTATGAGTATGCTTGATCAGATATATACAATACTATATACATGAATGTTATCAAAGGTATAATTGTTATTGTCTTTGATACTATGCCCACATAATAGATTTACGTACAATAAAAGGCTATACTTATTTTGCTCATTTATTATGCTTATCATCATCAGCATCTTCATCTACATGTATTGTTAAATCTATTATCTCAAAGTTTGGATTTGGTAATGTTATATTATGTATTCTGCCCAATCTCTCTCTATTAACATCTCTATCCCTTATGATAGACTTTAACTCATCTGCGCTTGCAATCTTGCTTATACCTCCTCTCTCCTTCATCTGCTCTAACCAATAGTATAGGTTTGTTAGAGGCCTCTTATCGTTTGCCTTTGCTATGTTCATTATATGCTCGCCAAATGTCTTTCCAAAGATCTCTTCTTTCCCTTTGAGTATCTCATCTGGTAACTTGAAATACCTATTAGCAAATCTTGCTAAAGCCTCATACTCTTGCTTATTGTACATGCTCTTTATTGTATAGAACCATCTGTTAACATCCTTAGTATTAACATCATGCAAGGGATTACTTAATGCATAGTATGCTATCGAACCTTCTATCAATGAGCCTGCAAAATTCCTAACAAGCTCCATAGCATTATCCTTTGCTTCATCACTTACTATGCTTAACGTACTCTTTGCTGCATTATCTGTGAATCTGCTTACACTTGGTATACCTAGTGCCTCTGTAGCAGGCCTTAACGATGTTAGTAAGCCTCCTACAGTACCAATGGTTAAACCTGATAATACTGATCTACCCATCATTCTCATCCCACTAGCACTTGTAACTGCTCTAGCAAGCTCCAATGCAGTAGGCTCTCTACCAAGTGTTGTACCTAATCCAGAGGATATAGTACTTATTCCAGTTATAGCTCCTTTAGCAACACCTGCAACAGAACCACTAGCCAGAAGTATGCTTGATACACCAGCACCAGTTACCCATGCACTAAGTGATGTAACTAAAGAACCTAACATAGGTGCAAGGAGTGTAGGGAAATACACTGCTAAAGATGCTATAGCAACGCTAGCTATCCATAACTGTAGATGATCAAGATTGGAACTAGCTAGGTAAGCATTCCCAGCAGCAACTGTTAAGCTTGAGAGGATTGGTGCTATGCTTAAACCTATAAGTGTATTTAATAGCATATCACTTATCTTCTTTAAGAATGGTATAAGTGAGAGCATGAGTATTATTGGTAAACCTATTATTAGCACTGCTGTTAATACTATCCTTATCGTACCTATAAGGTATAGGCTTACCATCAGCATAAAGGCTATCAACGATTTGAATACACTCATGAATACATCCACAAATAGCTTCTCAGATAACTTACTAGGATCAAGTAACTCGAATGGATCTGGTATGCTTGGAGTACTTATTGCAGATATGTTCTCCCAAAGATACTTAACCTTCTCGTTAGCTCTTGCAGGGTTATCTGGACTAAGTATATACTTACTGAACTCCTCTATTATATATGCTACATTATCCCAGAT
>CAZLZM010000059.1:0-7068 GCA_964563995.1 uncultured Nitrosopumilales archaeon | reverse complement strand
ATGTTTGCTATCCCCATCACACTATAATACTTACGAACTGTGGATTTGGTAGCCCGGCCCAGATTCGAACTGGGGTCTGGGGCTCCAAAGGCCCCCATGCTTGACCGCTACACTCGGCAGGTATCTAGCATTTAATGCAGTCCATATGCATAAACACCCTCCACCGGGCTACACGGGCTACCAAATTAACTTTGGTTCATTCCCTTAAATAATCTTTAAGCTAAAAAGGCTTTATTACCTAGCCCTTGCAGTAGTTAGTATAATGAAGGCTGTTGTATACGGTGTAAGCACTGAGGGTTATAGTATAGCAAAGGCATTAACACTAAAAGGTATAGATGCTGCAATGATAGATGAGGGTAAAGGTATGGCAATATCTATAAGATCAGAGATAGCCATGTCATATGCTAGTGTAAATGCATTGATGGAGGATGAACCATTGTTAAGGCTTGAGCCTGAGAGTAATGCTATAGCAAGTGCAGACTATATCTTCTTTACCCCAATAGTTAAGAGGTTAGGGCAAGAGGCATACAATGAGATATCAAGTAAGTTAAAGACAATAGCAAAACATCTTAAGGGTAACTCAACATTTGTATATTGTATACCAACTGGTATAGGAGGTAACAAGGAGATACTAGATATAATAGAGCGTGCTAGTGGTATGAACATTACTAGCAGTAATAAGGGTTCTAATGGTAAGCTAAACTACTGTTATATGCCTATAATGCCTGATGGTATGGTATACATAGTAGGCTCAAACTCAAACATAGATCAGCTAATATACAGTGTATGTGAGCAGTTGAATATGAATACTAACATCAAGGTAAGAGGCATGGATATAAACTCTGCAGAGGTAGTTTATGCTATTAAGGTATTGGCAAACTATCTTCCTGTAGTCACATCATTTGAGGTATGTAAGGGTATAGATGAATCTATATACAATACACTGATCAATGAGAAATGGCTAAGCGATGTATTCATTGATGATCTAACTATGGCATTATTTGATATGTATATGCTAGCAAACTCAATGGAGAATAACATCTTAGTACATATGGTTAACAACTGTATTAGGAGTATAGAAGGATACTCTAAGCATCTTGTAGATAGGATAAGGCTACTCTTAAAGAGGAACGAGCTTAGAGCTAGTAGAACAAGGATACTTGTAGCATGGAGCATAGATAGCAATAGCATAAGGAGTGATAGGATGATAACTTTAACATCACTATCATCTAGGCTAAGGGATTACATTGGAGAGGTTAACAGATACAATGATTTAAATACTAATATTAGCATGTACTATGATGATAAGACACTGTTGATACTTACATGCTCAAGGCGTGATCATGAGCGGGTTATGAATAAACATAGTAAAGGTAAAGATAATGTAATAATTATAAAGGCTAACCCTATGTGTGAAGTTGTAAGTAATAAGTAAAACGATATGATGAGAATAAAACGACTATTCAAGAATCTAGGTCATTGAATTTAGATTTATAGGTTACTCTTAAGTAAGCAATATTCATGAGTAATGTAAACAATAGTAGTGAAGATAATTCAAGACTAAGACTTCTAGAGCAGGAGTTAGAGAAGGCAAAGAATACAGCAAAGGAATATGAGACCAAGTACAAGTATCTACTTGCAGAGTATGATAATTATAGGAAGAGGCTTGAGAAAGAGGCAGAATTAAGAGTTAAGCATGGGATAGAGATGCTTATACTTAAATTACTTGACTTAAGGGATGATTACATAAGAGCCATAGACACTGTTAAGAAGGGTAATGAGAAGAGCATGAATGCTATAGTAAGTGGGCTTGAGGGGATACTTAAGAAACTCGATAACATACTCAAGGAGGTTGGTGTTGTTGAGATAGAGGCATTAGGCAAGATATTCGATCCTAACCTACACGAGGCTGTATCGTTTACATACAACTCAGAGTTACCAGATCTTACGGTTACTAGTGAGATAAGGAAAGGTTATATGTTGAATGATAGAGTAATAAGACCTAGTCTAGTAGAAGTTTCTAGGAGACCAGTGATAGAAGGGGGAGGTGATGGCAAGAATGGGTAAGATAATAGGTATAGATCTAGGCACAAGCAACTCTGCTGCTGCGGTGATAATAGGAGGCAAGCCTGTAGTGATACCTTCAGCTGAAGGTACATCGCTATATGGCAAGTCATTCCCATCAATAGTAGCCTTCACTAAGGATGGACAGCTGCTTGTGGGGGAGCCTGCAAGGAGGCAGATGATCACTAACCCTGAAGGCACTATAATAGCAGCAAAGCGTAAGATGGGTACAGATTACAAGTTCAAGGTATATGGCAAGGAGTATACTCCACAGCAGATATCAGCGTTCATACTGCAGAAGATAAAGAGGGATGCTGAGACATTCCTAGGTGAGAAGGTTGAGGAAGCAGTAATAACTGTACCTGCATACTTCAATGATAATCAAAGACAAGCTACAAAGGATGCTGGTGAGATAGCAGGCTTGAAGGTTAGAAGGCTCATACCAGAGCCTACAGCAGCTGCATTAGCATATGGGCTAGACAAGGCAGATAAGGATTTAAAGATAATGGTATTCGATCTTGGTGGAGGTACTCTAGATGTTACAATAATGGAGATGGGGGGAGGAGTATTTGAGGTTAAGGCTACTTCTGGGGATACACAACTAGGAGGAACAGATATGGATAATGCACTAGTAGAGTACATAGTAAACAAGTTCAAGGAGGAGACCGGGATAGATTTAAGGAACGATAGAATGGCTATGGCAAGGGTAAGGGAGGCAGCAGAGAAAGCAAAGATAGAGTTATCATCAGTGCTTACAACAGAGATAAACCTTCCATTCATAGCATATGATGCAAAGAACAACGAACCTAAGAACCTAGTTATGACACTAACAAGGGCTAAGCTTGAGGAGATAGTGAGACCAATAGTAGAGAGGTGTAGAGAGCCTATGCTACAAGCGCTTAGAGATGCTAAGATGAAGCCTGAAGATATAGATAAGATAATACTTATAGGAGGACCAACAAGGATGCCAATAGTTAGAGAGTTTGTAAAAGAGGTAATGGGTAAAGAGCCAGAGCGGGGTGTAGATCCTATGGAGGCAGTTGCTATAGGAGCAGCTATACAAGGTGCTATAATAGCTGGTGAGATTACAAGGGATATAGTGCTATTGGATGTAACCCCATTGAGTTTAGGGGTGGAGGTACAAGGAGGTTTGGTAGCAAAGATAATTGAACGCAATACAACTATACCATGCAGGAAGAGTCAGATATTCACCACTGCAGCAGATTACCAAACAGCTGTAACAATACATGTTGTTCAAGGAGAGAGGCCAATGGCAGCAGATAATGTATCACTTGGTATGTTCACTCTAACCGGTATACCCCCAGCACCTAGAGGTGTACCTCAGATAGAAGTTACATTCGATATAGATACCAATGGTATACTACATGTTAGTGCAAAGGATCTAGCAACTGGTAAAGAGCAGAGTATAACCATAACTGCAGCAACAAAGTTATCAAAAGAAGAGATAGAGAGATTAAAGAGGGAGGCAGAGCAGTTTGCTGAGCAGGATAGAAAGAAGAAGGAAGAGGCTGAGTTAAGGAACGAAGCAGATAACCTAATATACACTGCAGAGAAGCTTATCAAGCAGGATCTAAAGGACAAGTTAAGCAGTGAGCAGATAGATAGAATAAGTAAAGCTATACAAGCATTAAAGGATGCATTAGCAGGAAAGGATGTTAGCCTAATAAAGAGCAGGTTAGATGAGTTGAAGAACATTCTAGGAGAGGTAAGTACTCAAGTTTATAGGACAACTAGTAGTGTAGGAAGTAGTAGCGGCAGTAGCAGTGGTGCAGGTACAACAGGATCCAAACAATAGAATTTAATAATTATAATAGGAGAACTTGCTATAGGGTTAAGTTAATTAATAGAAATCCCTTAATTTTTTTATCTGGGTGTTAAATTATGAGTGCTGAGAAACCAGATTATTATGAAGTACTAGGAGTACCAAGGAATGCTACTAAAGAGGAGATAAAACAAGCATATAGAAGGCTTGCTTTAAAGTATCACCCAGATAGAAATAAGAGCCCAGATGCTGAGGAGAAGTTCAAGTTGATATCTGAGGCTTATGCAGTATTGAGTGATGATGAGAAGCGTAAGATATACGATATGTATGGCCATGCTGGATTAGAGGGCAAGTATACAAAGGAGGATATATTCAGACATGCAAAGGTAGATATAGATGAGATACTAAGGGATATAGGTTTTGGTTTTGATATAGATAATATATTTGAGAGGTTCTTCGGCTCACGGTTCGATCCATTTGGATTCTTTGAGGGTACAAGGGGTAGAAGAGGTAAGGATGTTACAGTAAGCGTGGATATAACGTTAGAGGATGTGCTTAAAGGTAAGAGTCTTGAGGTTGAGGTGCCAAGTATAGTTACATGTAGTGTATGCAAGGGCTCCGGTGCAATGCCAAACAGTAGAATTAGGGTATGTAGTATGTGCAATGGCACAGGACAGGTTAGAAGGGTTATAGAGCAGTCTAAGTTCAGCACATTTGTATCGATAGAGCCTTGTAATGCATGTAAGGGCAAGGGTAACATAGTTGAGAGGCCATGTAATGCATGTAATGGTAGTGGAAGAGTAAGGAGGTTCAGGAGAGTTAGTGTCAGCATACCACCAGGAATAGAGGATAATACTGTATTAAGGATACCCTATGAGGGAGAATATGATCATGGTTATGCAGAGAGGGGTGATCTATATGTTAATGTTAGGGTTAAAGAACATCCTATCTTCAAACGTTCAGATAGCAATATAGTATATGAAGCGAAGGTACCATTTACGAAACTCATACTAGGGGGTGAGATCAAGGTACCTCTGCTGGATGGAGGATACTATACGCTAACAATTCCTGAGGGTACACAACCAGATACTGTATTTACAATAAAGGGCAAGGGTTTACCAAAGGATGGCTATACAAGGATGAGGGGTGATCAGTTAGTTAAGATAGCAGTAAGTATACCCAAATATATTAATGAGAAGCAGCGAAGACTATTAGAAGAATTCGAGAAAGAAATGAGAGATTATGAGTAGTAGGTGGTAATTTTATTATAAAATCTAAATTCCTAGTGTAGAAATCTTTTTAATAGTTCCATGTTATAATAACAGCATGAGTTGGGAGGAGTGGTTTAAGAGAAGAAGACCATTTACATCATGGTTCCAAGAGATAGAGGAGATGATGCGTGAGATGGAGAGAGAGATGGAGAGGATGTTTGAGAGGAGTATGAAGGAGTTCGAGGAGATGGTACCTAAGGAGCTGGTTAGGGAGTATAGACTACCTGATGGTAGGATAAGGAGAGAATGGGGTCCATTCGTATATGGTTACAGCATAACCATAGGACCAGATGGCAAACCAATAATAAGGGAGTTTGGTAATGTAAGACCATCAGTTGCTGGCGGTAGGTTCTCCTTAAAGGAAGAGAGGGAACCATTGGTAGATGTCATTAGTACTGATAACGAGGTGAAGGTTATAGTTGAGTTACCAGGAGTTAACAAAGAGGATATAAAGTTAACAGCAACTGAGAAGAGCCTTAGCATAAATGCTCAGAGCCCTGATAGAAAGTATAGTAAGAGGGTAGACCTGCCTGAAGAGGTTGATCCTAGCAGTGCTAAATCAACTTACAAGAACGGTATATTAGAGGTAACCTTCAAAAAGAAGGAACCAAAGCAGGAAGGTTTTACAATAAAGATAGATTAATAAGATAATCTACCTATCATTATTCATTGGAGGTCTAAATAAATGCAGGTGGTACAATACAACGATGATAAGATAAAGAGTATTAGATCCCCACTAATTTTTATAGGTTTACCAGACGTTGGATTAGTAGGTAGTATAGCAGTATCATACATAATAGATAAGTTAAATATGATAGAGATAGGTTACATGGACTCAGACCTACTACCTCCAGTAGTATTGGTTAAAGATAGTGTGGTTAAGAACGCAATAAGATTATATGCTTCAAATAATGGGTATGATAACGATATTGTTGCTATTATATCAGATATACCTTTACCTTCACCATTAGTTATACAATTCGCAAAGAGTATAACATCATGGTTTAAGGGTATAGATGCAAGGCTTGTTGTTAATATAACAGGCATACCAGTGCAAAATAGGTTACAGATAGATAAACCCCAAGTACTATATGTGCTAACCAACACCAATGGTAATTCTACACTCAATATAAAATCTACCAAAGCAATGGAGTTGAAGGATGGTATAATAGTTGGTGTGTATGCATCTATAATAAAGTCATGCATAACAACCAATATACCAACTCTAACTCTTCTTGCACAATCCCATCTTAACTTCCCCGATCCATTTGCATCAGTAGAGGCATTAGAGGTAGTTAACACTGCTCTATCACTTAATATAGATCTAAGTGAGTTGAAGCAAGAGGCTGAGCTGATAAGGATAAAGACTAGGGAGTTGATGAAACAGACAGCAAGCGTGCTTACAGAGGCAAAGGCAAGCCCAACATTCTATGGTTAAGCATATGGGTGAGCATTATGAGCAGTGATATATTTGATATGATAGATGAGATGGATAGAAGGATTAGAAGGCTTATGGATAGAGTATTCTCTGATACAAGTCTTGATCTATATGATATAGAGAAGAGGGAATTGAGGCCCTTGACTCATATACATGAGACAGATGAGGAGGTTATAGTTACTCTAGATCTACCATGTGCAAGTAAGGATAGTATAGAGCTTAAGGCTACAGAGGATACATTGTATATAAAGGCAAGGATGGATAGATGCATTAGGATAAGTAACATTGAGTTTGAGAATTATAGTAAGAGTATAAGACTTCCTGCTAGAGTTGATGCCAGGAATGCTAGAGCATCGTTCAAGGATGGTATACTTCAAGTTAGGCTACCAAAGAAGTTTGAAGGGAATGATATAAGGATTGAATGAACTAATTTGATTGAATTAATTGCAGAAATATACTTTCTATAATGAATAATGAACAGCAATCTTTACATACTTAACAATATGGTTTAT